>NZ_JAUBRJ010000040.1:0-67544 GCF_036701805.1 Microcoleus sp. N3A4 | reverse complement strand
TTAGATTTTAGATTTTAGATTTTAGATTTTAGATTTTAGATTTTAGATTTTAGATTTTAGATTTTAGATTTTAGATTAAATAATTGAAGAATTATTGATATTATTCTTAAATTCCCAATACCTAATTCCCAATACCCAATTCCTAATTAATTATGTCTCTTTCTCCTTTGACCCACAAAGTTATCGGCGTTGCTGCAATCTGGAACGAGCGACAACAAATTTTGATAGACAAGCGCCGACAACACGGACTGCACGGGGGTTTATGGGAGTTTCCGGGCGGTAAAATAGAGCCTGGGGAAACGATCGAAGCTTGCATAGAACGGGAAATTATGGAGGAGTTGGGGATTGTTGTAGAAGTTGGCGATCGCTTGATTACGATTGACCACGACTACACTAATTTTACAGTTAGGCTTTACGTGCACCACTGCCGCCACGTCAGCGGGGAACCGCAAGCGATCGAATGCGATGAAATTCGCTGGGTCACACTCGATGAAATTGACCAATTTACTTTTCCCAAGGCAAACGCACAGATTATTGCTGCACTGCGGAAAAGTTGAACTGTATATAGCAATCCTAAATCATTATCAAGACTATGATACCATTATATAGCAATCCTAAATGATTTGCTTGCATTATACGCGAGCTTTCTGGCTCGCACTTCAAGGATTCAGGTCTCGCTCGATTTTGCGACTGATGCGAGGATTGCTATAGTACCCCGCCCACCAGTTCCTACAGTCAGTTTTGTAGACGAATACTGTCTTGCCTATCAACATCTATTTCTCTCTTGTAAGAAGTTTTGAAAACTTCAAGTATCTAATTATAGGGATGATTTCCGAAATAGAGCGAAAATCGCTAACAGGAATAGCGAAAGTGGTCGGCTTGAAAAATGAACAATCTCTACATCATTTTTTAACAGTTTACCCTGGAATATTAAGGCTTATCAACAATTAAGATTGTCGTTAATCCGAGAGAGAGTGGCTGGCAAAAAAGTCATATTAATAATAGATGAAACCGGAAACAAGAAAAAGGGAAATACTACCGATTATGTGGCGAGACAATATATTGGGAATCTCGGCAAGGTAGAGAATGGCATAGTATCTGTTAATGCCTATGGTGTAGTCGGGAACACACTATTTCCATTAATGTTTAAAGTTTTCAAACCACAAGCAACTCTCCTACCAGAAGACACATATAAGACTAAACCTCAACTTGCCCTAGAAATTATATCGGAACTAGAGGGGATGGGATTTAAAATCGAGCAGGTATTAGCTGATAGTCTATATGGGGAAAGCTCTACATTTATACAATGGCTAAATAAATTGCACCTCAAATATGTAGTAGCAATTCGCAGAAATCACAAAGCTTGGTTGAATCAAGAAGAAGTTACTTACAGTGACTGGCAAACATTTGACCGGGTATTTTCTAATGGCAATGAACAGACAATATCTATTCAATAAATCATTTGTCCGGGCGATGGCGAGGTGAGATACTGGAAGATAACCAGTGATTTTTTCCGGGAGCGAAAAACTAATACTTGGTATTTAATGACTAATTTTACAGGAGATTTATATTCGAGTATTGGGAATCACTATGGTTTTAGGAATTGGATTTAGTACGGATTCAAGCAAGCTAAAAACGAACTAGGTTTGGCCGATTTTCGGGTAAAAAGTTATCAGCAAATATCCAAGTGGTGGGAAATAGTTAGTTGTGCATTTTTGTGAATTAGCTTACAACAAACAAACCAGAGAAATAATCAAGTGACACGCGAGAGTGTGTCAGAGGAATGCCAGAGCTTAAATTGCGTTGGGCCACAGGGTATAGCAATCCTAAATGAGTCGCAAAATCGAGCGAGACCAGAATCCTTGCAGTGCGAGCCAGAAAGCTCGCGTATAATGCAAGCAAATCATTTAGGATTGCTATATATCTCAAGAACCATTAAAATATAGTCAGCATGAGTGGTGGAATTTTAGTGGAGGATGGAAATCTACGTTAAATAATTTGCGACTGATAATTCAACCCTATTTCTTTTACAATTTCCTCAAGCCTTGGCTCTTGATTTTTGATATTCCTAGCTTAAAAGCCGGATTTCTAGAACTATTAAATATGAGGAATAAGTTTCGTGGAGATACAACATTAGACTCTGGATAAAGTTGGTATGCCGCTGTTTTATTTTATCCAGAGTGATGAAAGAGCGATATTAGTCGCAGCAGAAAAAAAAATATTTCCCAAAACACTTGACAAACTGGCGAACTTATGGGATAGTAGTAATTCGTGACAGATGCGGAACTGGCGGAATTGGTAGACGCGCATGATTCAGGTTCATGTGGTGCAAGCCTTCCGGGTTCAAGTCCCGGGTTCCGCATTCCAAAGGCAGAAAGAAGTTTGGGGTTAACCCGATACAGGCAATAACCCCATTCGCTCTGCTGAATTAAACAATGCTGACAAGTATTCAAAACCCCCTAGTTAAAGAAATCCGCAAGCTGCACAGCTCGAAGGGACGCAGGGAACAACAATTATTTTTACTCGAAGGGACGCACTTGCTCGAAGAAGCTTGCGCGGCCAAATACCCGCTAGCAACGGTTTGCTGCACTCCCGAATGGCTGGAGGATCACGGGAAACTGTGGGAGCAAGCTGCTAATTTAGCCGATCGCACCGAATTAGTCAGCTCGAAAGTGTTAGAGTCGATCGCCACTACAGTCCAACCCGACGGCATTGTCGCCACCGCACCCCGCACTGCAACAGAGCCGGCAAAACTGTCAACTTTAGGAATAGCCTTAGAAACAATCCAAGATCCCGGCAACTTGGGGGCGATCGTCCGCACGGCTGCGGCTGCTAATGCCGACGGTTTGCTGCTGAGCGCAGACAGCGCCGATTTAGACCATCCCAAAGTGCTGCGCGCCTCTGCTGGAGCTTGGTTTAAACTGCCAATGGCAGTCAGTCCAGATTTAACCGCCGAAGTCTCCGCGTATAAAAATCGAGGAATGCAAATTTTAGCAACCGTCGCCGGGGCTCGTTTAAGTTATTGGGAAGTAGATTTGCGAGTGCCGACTCTGATAGTTTTAGGGAACGAAGGTTCTGGGTTGTCGGAAGAATTGAGGAGTTTGGCCGATCGACAAATCCAAATCCCCCTGAGTCGCGGCGTAGAATCTTTAAATGTGTCGATCGCCGCAGCCCTCATCTTGTACGAAGCTCAAAGGCAAAGAAGTCATTAGTCAATTGGTGATTGGTCATTATCTGTTGGGTCGATCGGTTTCCTCATCAGCGCACCAATCACCCGCATTTGGACCTTACCACGACCCAAAAATCGCTCCCTCATAGCTTTGAGCAAGAGATGAGAACGCATTACCACCACCGCAGGCAGATACAGTGCTTTTCGCAATCGGAAATAGCCTGTACAAAACAAACGAATTTTACCACGAACACTCCTTCGAGAACGGAGCTCACACAGAGTTAAACCTGCACGATCGGAATGCTTGACAGGCATTTTTGTAAGGATATATAGCAATCCTTGCAGGATTTGCTTGCATTATACGCGAGCTTTCTGGCTCGCACTGCAAGGATTCTGGTCTCGCTCGATTTTGCGACAGATGCGAGGATTGCTATATATAGCAATACGCTTGGGTTAAAACTATTTATTCCTCGGAGCTCCCCCTCGCATCCCCCTTAAGAAGCTATGCTTTATAAACATCTTTTTTAACAAGAAAGTTGACAAAAGTAACTACTTGTGTAGAAGCTATTGGGGCGATCGCTTCTGATCGAATACGAATTCTTTTGCAAAGAGTGTTCATTGATGTCTCCCTCTTTCCATGAGTTTGCTGAAGCGCGATCGGGGTTTTTCCCGATCGCCATTCGCTACAACCCTTACTCAGCAAGTTTTGGTTTTAACCTGTTTTGATAAGCAAACCCGATCGCCCTTCCCGACGGTTCCTTATCGATAGCGTCATCCTAAAAGATTTACTTATCATTCAAATTTAATAATTGTTTTATAATTTCCGGAAGAGTACGGTAGAGTGAATTATCAAGTCAAGGAAACGTGCTGCTCGCAAAAAGTGAGTTCACACAATTCGGCTGACCCAAATATCGATTTAATCAAAAAAGTCAAATCAGCAGGGTAGTTTAAAGACTTATGCTAGCAATAAATCTTTAGCTCCCTCCTGCCAATCTGCGCTCCAAACAGTTCGCTCAACCCAATTAGCGAACAGAAAAAAAGCGCCTTGATAAACTTCAGTGATGTCGTTACAGAAGATTATGAATTGCAGCGAGGCAAGGCTATGACAAAATTTTCAGAGCAATTTTCCAGACGTAAATTTATCGTCACCGCAGGTGCATCTGCCCTGGGTTCAATACTGCTCAAAGGCTGTTTGGGAAATCCCCCAGAACCCGGTGCAACTGCCGGTGCTGGCGGCACAATACCCGCAGCTACCTCAGTAGTGGCTGTTGCCAACGAGAAAAGAGTCGAAGGAATTGAAAGCACTAAAATCACATTGGGATACATCCCGATCGTCGAAGCAGCACCTTTAATCATTGCCCAAGAAAAAGGCTTTTTTGCCAAATACGGCATGACCGAAGTTACGATTGCCAAGCAAGCAAACTGGGGTTCGGCAAGAGATAACGTAGAAATCGGATCTGCCGGCGGCGGCATTGACGGCGGTCAGTGGCAAATGCCCATGCCTTATCTAATTAGTAAAGGCCTGATTACCAAAAACAGCGTCCAAATCCCGATGTATGTTCTAGCCCAGTTGAACACTCAGGGAAATGGAATTGCGATCGCGGCCAAACACCAAGGCAAAGGCCTCGGACTTAAACTAGATCGATCGGCCCAAGACTACATCAAAGGCCTCAAACAAGCAGGCACGCCCTTCAAAGCAGCCTACACTTTTCCCAAAGTTAACCAAGACTTGTGGATTCGCTACTGGCTGGCAGCTAACGGCATCAATCCCGACGCAGATGTCGAACTGCTAACAGTACCGGCCGCCCAAACTGTCGCCAACATGAAAACCGGAAGCATGGACGGTTTCAGCACCGGCGACCCCTGGCCGCTGCGGATTGTCAAAGAAAACATCGGCTTCATGTCCGCCCTGACTGCCGAAATCTGGAAAGATCACCCAGAGGAATATCTAGCAATTCGCGGCGACTGGGTAGACAAACACCCCAAAGCCACCGAAGCCATACTCGCAGGACTAATTGAGGCACAGCAGTGGTGCGACAAGCCCGAACATCGAGCCGAATTGGTCGCCATTGTTTCTGGCAAAAATTTCTTTGACGTATCTCCCCAAGTTTTGCTACCTCCCTATGAAGGCAAGTATGTCATGGGCGACGGCAAACCAGACATCAACGACTTCAATAGCAGTCCGCTGTACTGGAAAGACGCCATCGGCAACGTTTCCTATCCATACAAGAGTCACGATTTGTGGTTCTTAACGGAAAGCGTGCGCTGGGGTTTCTTGCCAACAACAACCTTGGCAGATTCTAAGACAATCATCGATCAAGTCAACCGCGAAGATATCTGGAAGAAAGCAGCAAAATTAGCCGGAGTTGCTGATGCTGACATTCCGAAAAGTACGTCTCGCGGCGTTGAGAAGTTCTTTGACGGCAAAGAATTTAACCCGGAAAATCCAGAAGCTTACCTCAAGAGTTTGGCAATTAAAAAAGTGTGATGGGGTCTTAGCTTCCCATAATTTAGTCTCGAAATTTAGTCTCGAAAATACACAGCACCAGACATAGGAGATTAGCAGCATGGCTGTAAGTACAAGTCGGAGAGGCGGCAATGCACAAGGAGCTTTTGGCGAGTTTTGGAAGAAGAATTCCCCGAATATCTTGCCGCCAATTTTGGGAGTAATTGGATTTCTGTTAGTTTGGCAGTTCCTGTCGAGTTTGGGAATTATCAAATTGCCCGGGCCGATCAGCGTTTGGACTGACGAACGGACGCGGATATTGTTGATGTATCCTTTTATGAACTCCAAAACCTACGGAGTCGGCTTATTTTGGCAGACTTTGGCTAGTTTGGAACGGGTGGCAAAAGGCTACACTCTCGCGGCCGCTGTAGGAATCAGCATGGGAGTTGTGGTAGGTACGAATCCCTTCTTGAACAAGGCTTTAGATCCGATTTTCCAGTTTTTGCGGATGGTGGCGCCTTTGGCTTGGGTGCCGATCGCCCTGGCTGCACTTCAACAAAACGAACCTGCTGCTTTGTTCGTGATTTTTATCACTTCAGTTTGGCCGATTTTAATCAACACGGCTGAAGGTGTGCGCCAAATTCCCGACGATTACAACAATGTGGCGAAAGTGCTGCAGCTTACTCGGAAGGAATATTACATGAATATTTTGTTTCCGTCGGCGCTTCCTTATATCTTCACAGGATTGAGAATTGCGATCGGTTTGGCTTGGCTGGCGATTATTGCTGCGGAAATTGTGATGTCGGGGATTACGGGTATCGGCTTCTTTATTTGGAATGCTTACCAGCAAAACTACATTAGCGAAATTCTGTTAGCGGTGTTCTACATTGGGGCTGTTGGTTTGTTGCTCGATCGGCTGATGGCTTGGTTGCAGCAAAAGATTGCTCCTTCTCAAGGAAAGTAGCTAATTCGATGGGTTAACTGTTGACTGTTGACTGTTGACTGTTGACGGGTGACTGTTGACGGGTGACTGTTACAGGAATTACGAACTCCGAGGATCAGAAACCAGTTTTTTAAACTATTGTTGAGGGATTCAACAAAGTATTTTGGTTAGTTTAAAGACCAGTTTTCTGCGTCCAGGAATGTATTATAGCGGTTCTCAAGTGAGTGAGGTACGTAGTTGGGCTTGGGCCCTCAAGCGTCTGGGTGGTTATGTAAGCTGTCAGTCATACCTCATCTTTTTGAGAAAGGCTATAACTATTAGCTGTTATATATCAACAGCGAACAGCGAACAGTCAACAGTCAACAGTCAACAATCAACAATCAATATCTAGCGAAACAACAAACCTACAAAAAAGGCAAGAAAATCATGTCTGTTTTGATTGCAGTAGAACAAGTCGAAAAAGTTTTTAATTTATCAGACGGTGGCACATACATAGCCCTCAAAGGCATCGATCTGGAAATTAAAAAAGGCGAATTTATCTCATTAATTGGACACTCTGGTTGCGGCAAATCTACGCTGCTCAATATGGTGGCAGGTTTGGATTTGCCGACATCCGGATTGGTGACAATTGACGGGCAAAGAATCACCCAGCCAGGCCCCGATCGCATGGTAGTATTCCAAAACTATTCCCTGCTACCTTGGCGGACGGTCAGAGAAAACATTACCCTAGCCGTAGACTCGGTAATGAGTGGCTTACCCAAGGCGGATCGCCTCGACATCATTCAAAAACACATCGATATGGTGGGCTTGACGCCCCACGCCGAGAAGCAACCCGCACTGCTCTCGGGCGGACAAAAACAGCGCGTGGCGATCGCCCGCGCCCTCGCCCTGCGTCCCAAACTGTTACTCTTAGACGAACCCTTCGGCGCTTTGGATGCTTTGACTCGCGGCAACTTGCAAGAAAAGTTGATGGAAATTTGCCAAGAGTACGAAATCAGCGCCTTGATGGTAACGCACGATGTGGATGAGGCCGTGTTGCTGAGCGATCGCATTGTCATGCTCACCAACGGCCCAGAATCGAAGATTGGCGGCATTCTCGAAGTAGACATCCCCCGCCCCCGCCAGCGGATGGAAGTCGTCTCACACCCCAGCTACTACGCTCTACGTAGCGAAATGATTTACTTCCTCAACCAGCAGAAGCGGGTGAAAAAACTGCGGGCGCGGAAAGTCCCCGCGATCGCCCGCCACGGTCTAGAAAAAGTCAACCTCGAACTCGGCTTTATTCCCCTGGCAGCCTGTGCTCCCCTCGCTGTCGCTAAAGAAAAAGGCTTTTTTGCCAAGCACGGCCTCGATGAAGTCCACCTCGTGCGGGAAACAAGCTGGCGCGGCATCGTAGACGGCATCGCTGCAGGTTACTTAGACGCAGCTCAAATGCCCTCTGGGATGGCGGTGTGGTTGAGCTTGGGGGGCCACCAAGAGAAGCCGATTCCGACGGTTACAGCCCTCACCATGAGCCGCAATGGCAACGGAATTACCCTCGCGAGGCGCTTTTACGACCAAGGGATCTACACTCTAGGAGATTTCAAAAAAATGCTCCTGAGAACGCCCGCGCAAACGCACCGCATGGGCATCGTTCACCCTTCTTCGATGCACAACCTGCTGCTGCGCTACTGGCTGGCTTCCGGCGGCATTGACCCCGATCGCGATGTGTTGCTGAAAAATATCCCACCGGCTCAGATGATCGTTGACTTGCAGGGCGGCACTATTGACGGTTTCTGCGTGGGGGAACCTTGGAACTTGCGGGCCTCGATGGAAGGAGTCGGCTTTACGGTGGCGACAGATTTGGAACTGTGGCCCGGACACCCCGCGAAAATTCTGGGGGTGCGGGAAGACTGGGCAAATGCTTATCCCAACACTCACATTGCTCTAGTCAAAGCTTTGCTGGAAGCTTGCCACTATTGCGCCGATCCAAATCACGCCGCGGAGGTTTCGGAAATTGTCGCGGGAAGGGAGTACGTCGCCACCGACAAGAGTTACATCCAACTAGGCGACCCGAAATCTACTGCTTGCAACCTCGATACTCCCATGCGGGAATACGCCCACCACTTGTTTTCTGGAGAGGGGGTGAATCGCCCAAGCCGCACCGAACAACTCTGGCACATGGTGCAGATGGCGCGCTGGGGCGATACTGTGTTCCCGCGCAACTGGGTGGAAATTCTGGAACGGGTGGTGCGAGTCGGTGCGTTCAGCACGGCGGCGCGAGAGCTGGGGATGGCTGATATTAATTACACTCGCGGTTCTCTCAGCTTGTTTGACGGCTCGGTGTTTAATGCTGACGATCCGATCGGCTATCTCAACAATCTGGCGATTAAACGCGATTTCACGATGGCGGAAGTTGTGCTCGATTCCGGCCGCAGAGCTGCTTAAAGCGGTTTTTAGTTCGATAAAAACAGGGTAATTGCTAATTGTTAGTTGTTAGTTGTTGGTTGTTAGTTGTTAACTGCTAATTGTTAGTTAGTAATTCCCTCTTCCTTCTTCCCTCTTGCCTCTTCCTTCTTCCTTCGCAAATCACCCACTCACAATTTCCCAAACCCATGATTAATACTTCTCTCAACCAGACGAACACCAAAACTGAAATCCAGCGGGGAAAAGGCCGCCGCCAACCTTTTTTGGTGATGGACAGTGTTTACAAAGAATATCCAAACGGTTACAGGGCTTTAGAAAACGTCAATCTGAATGTAGCTGAGGGAGAGTTTATTACTCTGATCGGACACTCGGGCTGCGGCAAATCAACACTGTTAAATATGGTGTCGGGTTTTAGCCATCCCAGCCAGGGCACCGTGACGATTAACGGGCAGCGGATTACGAAGCCGGGTCCCGATCGCATGGTGGTGTTTCAGGGTTACGCTTTGCTGCCTTGGCGGACGGTGTTTGAAAATGTTTACCTGGCGGTTAATGCTGTATTTCCGAATAAGTCGAAGGTCGAAAAAAATGCGATCGTCAATGAACATTTGGCAATGGTGGGATTGACTGAAGCTGCCCAGAAAAGACCTCCGCAAATTTCTGGGGGGATGAAGCAGCGGGTTTCGATCGCCCGCGCCTTAGCAATTCGCCCGAAAGTGCTGATTTTAGACGAACCTTTTGGTGCTCTGGACGCAATTACGAAGGAGGAATTGCAGGAAGAGTTGCTGAAAATCTGGAACGATCACCGCTGTACGGTGTTGATGATTACTCACGATATTGACGAAGCGCTGTTTTTGGCCGATCGACTGGTGATGATGACTAACGGCCCGTCGGCGACAATTGGCGAAGTTTTGGAGATTCCTTTCCCGCGTCCGCGCGATCGGGTTCAAATGATGGAAGATCCGGAATACTACAATTTGCGGAACTACGCCCTAGATTTCCTGTTCCGTCGCTTTGCACACGATCACGATGCCTAATCGGTTGGCAAATCAAAGTTAAAGAGGAGAATTATGAGACTTCTCGAACAATTTTAATTCTTGTGCGGAGTAGGCGTTGGGCATCCTGCCGGCCCAAGACGAGCTTTTTTGCAGAAGTCTCTTGAAAAGTTGAAGCCCCAGTGTTCCCCGATGTCAGGGGAAAATCGCTGCGGGCAAAATTTTCCAGATCCGGTTGGGTAAACTGAAGCTTAATGGTTGGCGATAAGTTTTTTCGGACGTTCGGATCTTTTTCTCGACTTTTACGTCTACCAGCCAAGAGACCCGATTGCCTAGCTGTCGGTAAGCTGGCATGAACAGAGCCCACCTTCGATCCGAGGGTGGGCTTCTCCTTCATGTTATTAACAGTTTTGGGGCGATCGAGGGTTTGTGCATTCCACCCTTTGAACTGGCACACCACGGGGCATAGATTGGCATTGGATGGATTATGGCTGCGGGCGATCGATTTTTGTGAACCGCAGATAGACGCAGATAGATACAGATAAATACTGAATTGTGAGGACTGAAGAAAGGATTACAATTGAATTCCTAAAAGATTCCAGTTTATCAAAAATTATACAAATCCGCAGGCTGCTAGCGCAATTAAAGAGTAATAAGTTCTCCAAATTAGCGACCTATACTGATTTTTCCGCGCCAGAAATGCCAACAAAAGTAATGCCGGTGTCAGACCCGTGCTTATCGGTGGAATCAACAGCAGCGCCATAAGGAATGAAAAATAAATAAGGTGACTAATAGAGCAATAGTTTACCTTGGATCGAGGCTTCTGGGGTTGAATTGTGCAAGTTATTTATTTTTCATTCCTTAGCTGTTGCGGCATTTAAATTATATGTCAAAAAACAATCAAACAATGAGTGGGGTGGGCTTTGAGCAACGCCCCGAATATACAATTTAAATGCGCGACAGCTTATAAACGATTTCAATCGCCGATTAATCTGCGTTAATCAGCCTTAATCAGCCTTAATCAGCAGTTAAATATCAAAACCCGAATCATCAATAATTTCGCAAATCTGCTTGTCCACATAATCAGCATCGACATTCCGCGCCATCAACTCAGCTAAAATGCCCAAAGAAATCAACTGCACCGACAGAATTGTACACAAAATTCCAAAAAATAACAAAGGTCGATTGCCGATCGGCCCAAAATTCATCCCCGCCAAATTCAGAAACCAAATAACTATCAAATAACTCAGCGAAACAGTTCCAACCAAGCCAAAACACAATCCCAAACCCCCAAACAAATGACCCGGTTTGTGCAAATACTGCGTCGTGGCTAACACCGTCAACAAATCAATAAATCCCCGCGCATAACGTTCCCAGCCGTAATTCGATTTTCCGTGCTTTCGCGGATGGTGTTCGACAACTACTTCCCCTATTTTAAACCCTAAATTGTTTGCTAAAGCCGGAATGTAGCGGTGCAATTCCCCGTACAATTTAATCGACTGCAAAACTTCCCTGCGATAAGCTTTAAAACCGCAATTCATATCGTGCATTTGCACCCCAGTCAGCAAACACGCAACGGCATTAAATAGCTTGGAAGGTAAAGTTTTAGAAAGGGGGTCGTTCCGCTGTTTTCGCCAACCGGAAACTAAATCAAATCCCGATTCTAAATGATGTAAAAATTTGGGAATTTCGGCGGGGTCATCCTGAAGGTCAGCATCAAGAGTAAAAATAATTATCCCTGTTGCATTGCGAAATCCTGCTGAAAGTGCGGCGGATTTGCCAAAGTTGCGGCGCAGTTTAATCGCTTTAATTAGTTTAGGATTTTGGCTGGCTAAATCGGCGATTTCTTGCCAAGAATAATCGCGACTGCCGTCATCTATGAAAATGACTTCGTAACTGTCAATTCCGGTTTGGAACATGACAATTTGGATTTTTTCAAACAGCAATTTGAGGGTGGCTTCTTCGTTGTGAACTGGGATTACGAAGCTGAGATGTTTTGGCATAGGGCTATTCTATTTCATTTGTGTTGTAAATGAGATTTTTTTTATTAACCGCAGAGGGCGCAGAGGGCGCAGAGGAGGAGAAAGAGAGGTTTTTTAGTTTTTATTGATAACTTGGGAGTTCCGCAAAGCTACCCAACCTTTGCGGTTTTTAAAGGAGGCATAGGCTGTCAATAGTTTATCTGTTGGTGATGTTTGAATGTATCCTCTCCAAGCTGCGAATTCGTAGGAAGGGCCAAATAATTTAACTAAATCTGGGCGCGGAAATCCTGACATGGCAAAACCTCTAACGATATTTTCTTGGTTGAGAATGGCAATACATTTTACATTGTTTTCGGGGTCTCCTACCCAGCCAATTACTCTGGCTGCTGTTGGTGCAAGTCTGGTGGCTGTATCAAAATATCCGGGTACTCCGTCTTTGGGTGCTGACAGTAAATTTGCGTCGATTTTTGTGTTTAATGCTGCACAGAAATTGTGTTTTTTGATGTCTCGGTTAAATGGCACTAAGTTATTAGTTTTTAAGGCATCAATTAACCCGATAAAAGCGGCCGGTCTATTGCCTACGCGGTCTTTAATTAGCGTTACGTCGGTGATGCCTAATTGCAGTGATAATGCTACTAACGGTTGATAGGTTGCTCTGCGGGCGATCGCCATTGCAGTTTCGCCTCCCACCCCGTACATTAAAATAACCGCGACTGTGGCGACTGCAAACAGCGGTGTCAGCCAGCGCCCTTGAATTCTGGGTGTTGGTTGCAACTCGCGCACCCACAATACTGTCAGCACAATTGTGCTCATCCAAAACAAAGCTGGGAGTGTGGCGTAGCGGGAAGCGGTGGCCTGTTCGACGCCAAATCCCGATCGACTAACCGCGGCCATTAACGCCGTTTGCAGCGTGTAAAGTTGGATTGATAGCCAAGGCAGCCAATCCGGGTTATCGACCTTTTTTACAAATAGCCAATAACCCACAAAACCCGTCGCTGCCATCAAACCAATTATACCAATAATTGAAGCAACAATAATATTTTCGCTAAAAATTCCGCCGAGGTACGTGGGAATATATTCGATTGTTTTGAGCGGGTTTATTTTAGTTAAAGAAGGGTGATGAGATGGAGTTTTATAAGTTACAAAATAAATTCCAATCACCGCAATCGCAGCAATGAAATACAAATAAGTTATTCGCCGAGGAAACCGCAGCACAACAGCAGCAGCACACAATATCGGCCACAAAGCTAAAGGAGTGCTGTAACTAATACAGCCTAAAACGCCAAAAACAATGCTGCCAATTACCCACTTATTTTGTAAATGCGGGAGCGCAGCCCCTACAAACTCGTTACCAGGCTCTGCCTGGGAATGAATATCAGGAGGCTCTGCCTCCCTTTTATTTAACAAAACTGTCGCATAGGATTGCAAACAAAATATCGAACAAATCACAAATAAATTAGCAATTATCCAGTGAACGCCGCTGAATCCCCGCATCCAATTGTGAGCCGCAGCCGGAGTAAAATTAAAAATAGAAATGCAAAGGAGTAGCGAGATAAATTGCAGCGGAAAACGCCTCAAATTTAACGGCAGCAGAGCAATTAATACGTAACACTGAATCCAAGCCAAGAACCAGGCAACTAAACACAAACCAATATTTGAACCTTGGGTGAAAACTATATTTAAGCCATAAATAATTGCCGGAATCAAGACAAAATGCTCGTTCGCCCGAAATATCCAATTAAAAGGATTTGTAGAGAAACCGTCTACTGAATAAAAATTCCACGTCATCCACCAATAATCAAAATTAGACAAGTCTCCCGCTTGGGATATCAGGTACAAAATATATGACGCTGGTATTAGAATGCCAAGAACTGATGAGGCAATTAAAATATATTGTTGCTTGACTTTCATGGATTCAGACATGGGGATATTTTTAATTTTTAGGGGCGAGTTTAGGTGAGAAACTTTGCATATAACAGGTAACTCATGAATAAAACTCGCCCTCGCGTTTTGAGTCTTCCTCAATTTTTTATTTCACTTCTCTTGCCAGCATTTTTCTGAGTCCTTGCCGCCAGTGGGGAGGATAGGTTCCCAGAAGTGCTGATATTTTCACCGTAGAGAGAACAGAAAAAGCGGGACGTTTTGCGGGTGTCGGATATTCGGAGGTGGTGATGGGAATTACGCGCTGAACTTTTAGAGGTAAGCCGAGTTGTGCTGCTTCCTCAAAAATGGCGATCGCAAAATCGTACCAACTACAAACACCGCTATTAGTGTACTGGTAAGTCCCAAAAGTTTCTGACCCAAGGAGAGGAATAATTTGCGAAATTGCCTCCGCTAAATCCCCAGTCCAAGTAGGACTTCCGATCTGATCGGCTACTACTCGAATTTCTTCCCTTTCCTTTCCCAACCTCAGCATGGTTTTGACAAAGTTGCCTTTGCCTCCGTTGCCGTAAACCCACGCAGTTCTAATAATAATGTGTCGGTTTCCCGCTTTCCGAATTGCTTCCTCACCTGCTAATTTGGACTTGCCGTAAGTTCCCAGCGGATTCGTATAATCTGTTTCCAGATAAGCAGAACCGTGGCTGCCGTCAAATACATAATCAGTAGAAAAGTGAATCAAACTTGCTCCCAGTTTGTCGCATTCTTCTGCAAAAATTCCCGGGGCAATACCGTTGACTGCGCGTGCTAATTCTGGTTCACTTTCCGCTTTGTCTACCGCAGTGTAAGCACCAGAATTGACGACTAAATCAGGTTGAATTTCAGCCATTGCCTGACGGATGGTTTCGGGTTGTGATAAGTCGAGGCGAGTGCGATCGAGCGCAATAACCTCTCCCGAAGATAATAAAATCGGCTGCAATTCTTGAGCTAGCTGTCCGCTGCCGCCTGCGAGTAAAATTTTCATGATCAAAACACTTGAGCTCTTTTCAACGTTTGTCCAGCTTTGTCTTTAGCTGATAAGATTGGTTGGGCACCATCTAGCGGCCAGTCGATCGCCAAATCGGGGTCATTCCACAGGATACACCGCTCGTGTCCCGGTGCATAGTAGTCTGTAGTTTTGTACAAAACTTCAGCAATTTCTGATACTACTAAAAAACCGTGTGCAAATCCCGCCGGAACCCAAAGTTGCCGTTTATTTTCTGAACTCAGCAAACAGCCAACCCACTGCCCAAAAGTCGGCGAACTTTTTCTAATATCCACCGCTACATCAAAGATTTCGCCAGCCACTACCCGCAGCAATTTGCCTTGAGGCTGCTGCATTTGGTAGTGCAAACCGCGCAGCACATTTTTAGAGGATTTGGAATGATTGTCTTGAACAAATTCTGCCGTCACGCCTGTTTTTTCGACAAAAGCTTTGTGATTGAAACTCTCAAAAAAGAAACCGCGGTCGTCTCCGAAAATTTTTGGCTCAATTATCAGAACTTCCGGTATTTCGGTAGATATAACATTCATAGTTAGCTGTGAAAGTGATAAACTCATACTCTGTCTCTGCTATTTTACTATGAAAGCCGACGCATATCTCAAAAAATTGTACGCCAATCGATTTGATTCCACACAGATGCAAGCAAAGGTGGCACTCTGGAAAGTTTTCATTGATGAGTTTTTACAAGATTATGTTCCTCCCGAATCAACCGTCTTAGATATTGGCGGCGGTTACTGCGAGTTTATAAATCAAATTATGGCTGAAAAAAAATATTTGATTGACCTCAATCCAGATTCAAAGTTATTTGCCCATCCTGATGTAAAAGTGCTGAATATCGATATTTTAACTTTTGACGATAAACCCGCTTTTAGCGAAAAATTTGATCGGATATTTATCTCTAACTTTTTTGAACATCTCCGCAATAAAGAAGAACTAATTCAAATTATCTCATTTTGTTTTGAGGCCCTTAAGCCCGGGGGTTCTCTCTTGGTCATCCAGCCGAATTTTAAATACTCATTCAAAGAATATTACGATTTTATTGACCATCAATTACCGATTACCCACTTATCGCTGCAAGAGCTTTTACAAACAGTCGGGTTTGAAATCGACTTAATTATACCAAGATTTTTACCGTTTTCGACTAAAGGCAGACCTGCCTCGCCTTTGCTGTTAAAAGTTTACTTGAAATTACCTTTGTTGTGGCGGTTTTTGGGAGGGCAAATGTTTGTCAAAGCATCGAAACCAAACAATTAACGATCGGGAAAGCGATCGATCGCCACCCCTAGACCATTTCAATTGTTATAATAAAAATTGCAAGTATTCCTGTAGTTAGGGCTGGGCAAAATCAGGATAAATTTGCTAAAAAAGCATCAATTTTAGGAAAAAAATGATGACACAAACATCCCGCGCCATTGCTGTGAATATTCCGCCGACACTAACACTCACCGTTACCCGCGAGCAATTCGTTGAATTGGCGATCGCCAACCGAGAATTAGAATTAGAAAGAACAGCACAAGGAGAGTTAATCGTGAATCCACCAACCGGAGGCGAAACAGGATACAGAAATCTCGATATAGAAGGACAACTTTGGTTGTGGAACCGTCAAACTAAACTAGGTAAAGCGTTTAACTCTTCTACTGGTTTTCACTTGCCCAATGGAGCCGATCGCTCTCCCGATGCAGCTTGGGTGCGTCAAGAAAGGTGGGATGGGCTCACCCCAAAACAAAAAGAAAGTTTTATTCCCTTGTGTCCTGATTTTGTGGTAGAACTCCGTTCTAAAACTGACAACATGGAACCGCTGCGAGCCAAGATGAAAGAGTATATGAACAATGGCGCTCGTTTGGGTTGGTTGATAGATCGGAAAAACAAAAAGGTGGAGATTTACAGGCAAAGTCAAGATGTAGAAGTCTTGGAAAATCCTATTAGTTTGTCCGGTGAAGATGTGTTGCCTGGGTTTGTCTTAGATTTGACAGAAGTTTGGGGATAAGCGATAGAGGGTAGGCACGGGAGCACTACCCCTACAAATCTGTATGAATGATTTAGATTTGCTATTATTTACAAATAAACACATTGCGATTTCAAACAGTATGACCAAGCAAAAAATCTTACAGGAAGGTCGAGAATATACATTTCGTTCATACTTTGAGTTACCTTACGAAACGGATCAAATTTTAGCAGAATTTGATTACTCGCCGATTAAAACTGAGCTGTCTTTGCCGCATACCTCTAGAGAACTGGCAGAAATAGCTTTTCTCAAACAAAGAATTAAAGAAACTTTATTTTTTGTCAGTCTCAGCAGCGAAACAGCTAGAAGAGAATCATTAGTATCGCCAGTTTTGCTAGACATCATCCGGTACTGCAAATGTCAACTGCGATTTGAGTATACTCTCAACGTTAATAGCTGGTTAAAGGGGAATTTAGATTATTTCCTAAAATCCGAGCGAGAATTGCTAGTCATTGAAGCAAATAACGACGATATGACTAGAGCATTTACCCAACTAGCTGTAGAATTGATCGCGATGTCTCACGTTGAAGAGCAAAATATCTTTTACGGTGCGGTGACAATGGGAGATGTCTGGCGATTTGGCAAGTTAGACCGAAATCAGCACACTATTTTTCAAGATATCAATTTGTTTAAAGTGCCTGACGATTTAGAGGATTTAATGAAAATAATGGTGGGAATTTTAGACGGGGATGAAATTTCGCCGTAGGTTGCGTCGCTTCTAGTCACTCAAATAGTGACGAAATTTCCCATAGCGACGCACCTTACTATTTGCAATCTGCAATTAAAAAAATCCCTATAATATCGAACTCAAAACAACCTCATTAGCAGCAATCCAATCATAAATATCCTGCAAAGCCGCTTCCGGCCCAATAACAGGCCGCCATCCTGTTTTCTCCATCACCCTAGAAGAATCAGTAATAAAAATCGGAATATCCCCCGCGCGTTCCTCCAAAACAGGATTAATTGAAATTGATTTTCCGGTAATCTTTTGGCACAAATCAGTTGTCTCAACCAAAGAAAGACTGTTGCTCAAACCGCCGCCAACATTAAAAACTTCGCCGTCAAATTCAGCAAAATGTTCTAACTGATAATTAACTAACCTCAACAAATCTTCAACGTGCAGTAAATCTCTAACTTGCTTCCCGCTGCCGCCAAAACCGATATAACTCAGCGACTTTTGAAAATAGTGAGCGGCCACCCACAAACCGCAAACTCCCTGATCGACTTTACCCATTTGCCAAGCACCCGTAATTAACCCGCAGCGGTTAATTATTGCGGGTACATTGTATGCTTCCCTGTACTCCTCAATCAGCAATTCCGAGGCTAATTTAGTCGCTCCGTAAAGCGAACGGTGTCCTTTTAATGGGAAGTCTTCTGATATGCCCAACTCGGATATACCGGGTAAAGTTTGCTCGGGGGCGATCGCAAATCTATTCGGCAACTCTAACAGCTTAACAGATTTCACACTGGCGATCGGATAAACCCGACTCGTAGACAAAAACAACAAACTCGCACCAGTTTGTCTCGCCAACTCCAAAACATTTACAGTGCCCAGTAAATTCGTCTGCAAAACGTACTGAGGCGAACTAAAACCAGCCAGCACAGAAGGCTCCGCAGCACAATCTATAATGCAGTCAGCATTCAGTGCAACTGGATCTAAATCTGCCGCTGTGCGAATATCCCCGTAAACAAACTGAATCCCGCAACTTTTAAGCCGAGGCAGATTCAATTCTGAACCCCGGCGACGCAGGTTATCTAAACAAATTATTTGCCATTCCGGGTGCAGTTTCTTCAGGCCAATTGCCAAACAACTACCGATGAAACCCGCACCGCCCACAATTAAAATTCTCTCAGGCATTCACTTTTAATTTTGCTATCTTTCTAGTCCGGTGGTAGTCGCCGCGAGAGAGATGTTTTTCGAGCCAGACATACAAGACAATAAACAAATACCGGCTGCCCATCTCTTTTATTTTCAGCTTAGAAATACCAGCAGTCCGATTGTACCACCTCAGAGGAATCACCGTATAGGAAAAACCCCGGACAATTGCTTTTAAAGGCAGTTCCACTGTCAAATTAAAATGATGGCTCAAAATCGGTTGCACGCCTTCAATCACTTCTCTGCGGTAAATTTTGAAAGCATTGGTAACATCGCTGTAGCGCAAGCCAAAAATAGTTTTGACAAACCAATTTGCCAAGCGGTTAATTGCTAACTTGTGAATTGGATAATCAACCACAAAGCCGCCTTTGATAAAGCGGGAACCGAAAACGCAGTCATATCCTTCTTGCAATTTGCGGTATCCTGCTACCAAATCTATCGGATCGTCGGAAGCATCCGCCATCACAATTGCCACAGCATCTCCGTCAAATTCCGCCAATCCCCGTCGCACGGCAAATCCGAAACCGTTGGGAGGTTGATTGTTGATGTATCTAACTGTGGGAAAAGTCTCTGACAACTCCTGGCAAATATCAATAGTTCGATCGACACTGTTGTCATTCACAATCAAAATTTCGTGCGGAATGCCTTCTAAATCGAGCGTCTGGGCGATCGCCCGCACAGTACCTTCCAAACAGCCCTCTTCATTGTGGGCTGGTATAACTACAGAAATTTTCACTCCTTCTCCTCCACTTTTAGCCTCGCGCCACCGCGCAACTGGACAAACTGGTTGTCAACAGGATTATACACCCAAGCTTTAATTTCAGTTTGGGCGATCGGCAAATTATTAGCCGACAACTCAACAGCCCACCTTGCATTATTGTATAACTCAGATTTTAAACTCTTAGCGATGTCGGGACTGTCTGAGTTGACATAAGCGTTAGCAAAAAAAGATTGTTTGTCGCCGACAGATAGCAGTACAATATTAGGCTGTTGTAAATTTTCGGGTAAAACCGCCCAACCAGCAGCCTTGACAGCATCATTTTGCTTAACAGTCAAGAATTGATTGCTGGTTTGAGGTTGGTCTAAATAGCCGTAAACTTTCTCGGTATTAGAAATAAACTCTACATTTTTCGCGAACTTTCTCCAACCTATTTTGTCGATAATTGCAGCGCCTTCTCTCACCAGCCAAGTTTTTTTGCTCAGCACCCTCAAACAGCTTTCCGGCGAATTCTTAAAAAAATCAGACTGTTCCAGATAGTTGATTAACTGCAAACAATCTTGAGCGCCTTGTTTGTAAAGAAGTGTCGAGCGAGATTGGGCGATCGCCTGTTGAGAGTTAACAATAATTGTAGCAATTAACAGCCCTGCCAACATCCGATAAAAAAAAATGTAGTTGTGGTTTAACGTTGCTTTTGTTTCTTGATATTTACCTCTGACAAACAATTGGCCTAGCTGAACCACAGCAATTAACAGCAAAATCGAATTCGTCGTATATCTCGACGATTCGAGCGCCTGAATCGCCCCAAATTCCGCCCTACCAGCCGTAATAAACAGAGCCGATAAAACCGAAAACAAACCTATTGACAGCCAAGGTAAAGCCTCACGATGCTCGGTAATCTTTCTCCCAAAGTGGAACACAAAAAATAAGAAACTTGCAAATATGGCTAATCCAACTAATGCTGAAATTCCCGACATACGAACAATTGGCGAACCCAGCAAACTCAAAAAGTAATCAATTACCACCAGGGGCTTATTCAACAATGAAATAATACTTGTTTTCCGACTGGGATGATAATCAATTGAGTAAACAGCACAAGTTGCAGCAAACAGCAATATCCATAGAATCAATCTTTTTCTTTTTTCTACCGCATTTCCTTCTAAAGCCGCCACAGCCGCAATTGCAGCCAACCAAGACAGCAAGCCTTGCGCGAGGGAAAAACTAGCAATAAAGCAGAATAAAGCAGCAATCGATATTTGAACAGAGTACGGACACGGCACTGTCGTGTCCGTACTCTGTTCGATCTGAGGTGTTGCATCATTTTCAAGAACGGGCAAGATGCCCGTTCCACAAAAATTCAATGTTCTTGTGGAACGGGCATCTTGCCCGTTCCTAAATAGCTTATCGATATTGGTGCAACATCTCTGTTTCATCCGATTGAAAACCGCTATATTAGGCAAAAATTTGCGATTTGAACTCAGCGCATAAACCGCAGCTACAAAACACAAATTGACTAAAAACCAAGCCAATTGAAATCCCCAAAGCCAGTTTTCGTACTGAACTAGAGAGAAAACCAAAATACAAGTTAAAATATTAGCTAAATGCCACAAATCATCCCCAACCTTCTTAACTTGCATCGAGGATAACTTGTACGTAGCGAGAAAAGTTATCGCAGCCAAACCTATGCTGAGACACAACTGATAATTAATATTCCATCTGGAAGCAAAAGCCAGCACCGCAATAATTATTTTCGGGAACACTATGCGGTGATTGCTGTGCAAAGCCCAAAAATCGTTAAAAGTTATATTTCCCTGAACTATTTTCTCAAAAAGGCTAGCTAACCTCCACTCGTCATCAACGGGAACGTTAACGCTAAAATTCGCAACAAATCCGATTAACAAGACAACAGGAATTACGTATAAAGTAAATAATATGATTTTTTTCATTAATATCAAATCCGGTAGCATCGGAATTGTAAAATCTAGTCATATCATGTCCGATCGATTAACTATAATATCCCGGTTGTAGGGGCGGGTTTTTGAGATTGGAGATTGTTGGCAGCTATTGTTGGTGAACCCGCCCCTACAAAAATCGCGGTCGCTCGACCGGACATGATATCATCAGCTTTTCGACTGACAATCAACAGTCAACAGTCAACCGTCAACAGTCAACCGTCAACTGTTCGCTACTTAACAGTCTTGAACGTATCCAGCTTCCCAGTAAACCTGTTGATAAACATCTGCAAAACAGTCCGCTTGCCGATATTGATATTAGAGCTTACGGCCATTCCCGACTGCAAATTAACCTCCACTTGATTGGGCTTGCCCTTATTCAAAAGAAACTTTTGATTTTTGAGCTTAATTTTGGTTTTAAAAGCGTAGTATTTCCGCAGTTCCGTAGGAGGCTCAGCATCGCTGCTAATCTCTTTCACTTCACCCTCAGCAGTACCGAACTCCAAAGCCGGGAAAGCTTCAACATTCACCTCCACAGGCACGCAGTCGTAGTGCGTCAGACCCAATTTCTCTCTATTAACTTCCTTCTCAGGACACACGCAACTTTTACCTATTTCGCAGTCAATCTTTTCTCCATCCAATTGTTTGCCGTGATACTTCTCCAATTTTTCCCGCTTCTGTCTCAAAGCATCCAATACCAGAGCCACATTGCTGTTTTCCAGATAAACAACTGCTTCCAGACCGTTTTCGTCGTCCAAAACCTTGAGCAGCTTCTCAGTTTGCTGCGCTTCATAATAAGCTTCTTCGCAGCGTGTGGGACGCGGTTCGCCCGGTTTCACCACCGAGTTAATAATGGATTGGCATATCGGATCTTTCGCCATATCCAACTTAGCATTCTCCTTCTTAGAAGGTTTCAAATCGAAGATAACGCCGGATACCGGAGCTTTCAGAATTTGAGTATCGCGGGTTTGCTGTGCTTTTTCTAGCTGAGCGTTCACCTCGGACAGCTTTTTCAGGTTTTCAACTTTGAAGCGGCTTAGCTGAGAATCGCTGCTGGCAATTTGTTTCTGGTTTTCAGCAATTTTGGTGTAAAGTTCTTTAGCCCAGGAATCTTTGGTGTTTTTCAACTGTTCTTGGGCGCGGCTGATAGACTCCTGAAGGCGCGCTTGCTCTCCTTGCTGGCGCTGTACTTCAGCACTAATTTTTTGAATGTCACCTTGACGCGCGTTAATTTCGCCTCGGCGCGTATTTATCTCACCTCGGCGGGTGTTGATTTCACCTTTACGGGAGTTGATTTCACCTTCGCGCTGCTTGATTTGATCTTGCTGTTTGAGAACGTCGCTTTGGCCTCTGAAAACATCTTGTTCCTGCTTTTCTTTTTGCAGTTCAGCGATGGCTCCTTGCTCTACCAGGGGGCCGAGTCTGCCTAGAATGTTTTGATTCGACTTCAATACTTGTTGGGATTTCGCTAACTGTTCGTCCGCCAAATCTCTCTGAGCCAGGGCAGATTTTACTTGCTCTTGCGAAGAACTTAACTGCTGCTGAGCATAATTTAATTGGTTCTGGGCAAAACCCAATTGTTGCTGTGCCACTGTCATTTGATCGCCGGCGGCTTTCTCAGCATCCTCAGCTTGCTTCAGTTGTTTTTCCAACTCCTGAACTTGCCCTTGGGCTGCGGCGACGCGAGACAGAAATTCCGATCGATAATTAACATAAAGTCCTTGCTGGGCTGCATCAAAATTTCCGCTGGCTCCCCGATTGAGGTACAGTTCGTCAATCAAAGCTTGCAGCACTTGATTTTGTGCCGTGAGGCTCTGTCTGTCCTTGATTGTTGATTCTAGGTTAGAAGGAACAGCGCCTTGAATTTTGCCGTTGACAACATCTTCGTAAAATTTATTTTCCTTTTCCAGAGCTTCTTTAGTTTTCTGGACCGATGTTAAATCGGCACTGGGTGCAAGGGGGTTGAAAGTGAGCAGAGGCTGGTTCTTTTCCACACGATCGCCATTTTCAACGTGAAGTCTCACCACAGCGCCCGTAGCAGGTGCTTGGATGTCTCTAGCACCATCTTTGAGTTCCAATTGGCCGACAGCGGGGACAGCTTGCTCTACGCTAGCAAAATAAGCCCAAACTACACCTGAAGTGGTCATCAGCATGATCATCCACAAAAACAAGTGCGACCAAATCGCTGGTTTTTCTAGAATGACTGGTTGCTCAGAAAGTATTACCGATTTCATAGCCATTTGTGAGTTGTTATTTGTTAGTTGTTATTGGTTATTTGGGAATTGGGCATTGGGCATTGGGAATTGGGCATTGGGAATTGGGCATTGGGAATTGCACCTTACTGTTTGCCATTATTTTTTAGTGATTACCGATTACCCGATTACCCGATTACCCGATTACCCATTATCAGGTATTCGACGACTCTTGTTGTTGGAAGAGGCAGTAGTAACGCCCTTTAAGAGCCATTAATTCTTTATGAGTTCCCCGCTCGACTACAGAACCTTGATCCATCATAATAATTATGTCGGCGTTTTGGATTGTAGTCAGGCGGTGAGTAATGAAAAACACCGTGCGACCGGCGAAAGCTTCTGCTAAGTTATTGCAAACTTGGCGTTCGGAATGGTAGTCGAGGGCGCTTGTAGCTTCGTCCAAAATCAGCAGTTTCGGGTTTTGCAAAATCGTGCGGGCGATCGCCAAACGCTGCCTTTGACCCCCAGAAAGCGACGCACCCCGCTCTCCGACTATCGTATTGTAGCCAGCAGGCAAGCTCATAATAAAATCGTGAGCTACCGCTAATTTCGCAGCTCGCACAATCTCATCCGTACTCGCATCGGGATTGCTCAGAGCAATATTTTCCTGTACCGAGCAGTTAAACAGCAAAGTATCTTGCAGCACCACCCCAAGTTGGCTGCGGAGCGAATATAATTCCACCTTAGCAATGTCGTACCCGTCAATAAAAATCCGGCCCGACAGCGGCGCATAAAGACGCTGCAACAGCTTCATCGCCGTACTTTTACCGGAACCGCTTCCCCCCACAATTCCCACAAAACTGCCAGCGGGAAATTCCAAATTCACATTAGCCAATTGCAGCGGCCCGCTCTCCAGGAATCGGAAGGAAACCTCCTCATACGTAACCTGCCCTTGAATTGCCGGCAGCGGGATATTGCTGCGGTCTTCATCGCTGGTTTCCGTCGGCGTATCGACCACATCCTTGAGCATATCGATCGACATCGAGACTTCTTGGAAACTCTGCCACACGCTCACAAAACGCAGCAGCGAACCAGTCACGTTCCCGGAAATAATTCGGAAAGCAATCAACTGACCCAAAGTAATCTCATTTCCCAGTACCAAATAAGCTCCCACCCACAACTGAGCCAAGTTACCCACTTGGTTTAAAAAGCTGCTAACCGTACCGGCCGTAGTCCCCGTGATAATTGTTTTAAAACTGGCTGTAATGTATTTTGCGTAGCGGCTCGACCACTCCCAGCGCGATTTCAATTCAATATTTTGAGCCTTAACAGTTTGAATCCCGCTGACTACTTCCACTAGATAAGATTGAGAGTCAGCAAAACGCATATTTCTCTGTTTGATCAGGCGCAGCACCAGCGGATTGATTAGAACAATCATCAGCCCCAGTATCGGTACCACTGCCAAAGATACAAACGTTAGCTGCACGCTGTAGGAGAGCATAACGGCGACATAAACCACCGAAAATACCGCATCGAGAACCACTGTCAGAGCTGTACTCGTCATGAATTCCCGAATCTGGCCCATCATGCTGAATTTGTAGACCAAATCTCCGACGCGCCGGTTGTCAAAGTAATTTTGGGGAAGCCGCAGCAAGTGGTCGATTACCTCCGCACTCAATTTGACATCGATGCGGTTTGAGGTGTCTATAAACAAAAAGGTGCGTAAACCGTTTAGCAGTCCTTCAAACAGGGCAACACCTAACAGAAATGCCCCCAAAATATCCAAGGTGTCAATGCTGCGCTGACCTAATACTTTATCAATAATTACTTGGCTGATTAATGGGTTGGCAAGACCAAATAACTGTACAAAAAACGAAGCGAGCAACACCTCAAAAAACACTGTCTTGTGTTCCATCAGCGCCGGCACAAACCACCAGAAGCTGAACTGCTCTTTTTGTTCGACTTGCGGAGCTTGCAGCAGCAGGACTTCTCCCTGTTCGCCCCAGATTTCTTTAAACTGAGGTATCCGCTTCCGCATCAGCCCCTTTTCGGGCGTGGCCATCACCAATTCTTGCTCGGTGATGCTGTAAATAATGGCAAAGCTATCTTGCCATTTAATCATTACCGGGGCTTTGATGCGGTTGATGGCTTCTGCTGGCACTTGCGCCAATTGAGGCGTGAGGCCGATGCTTTGGGCGATCGCCCCGCAAGCTTGCATACTGATAGAACCAGCCGTTTTTAACTGATTTTCTAGAACTTTGCGGATGATATCTCGACGAAATTTGAGGCCGAAATACTTGCTCAACATCTGGAAGCAAGCTAGCGGGGCGTCAATCTGCCCTTTGGCGCGGAAAACTGGGTATCTCGCCGCATCCTTTGGTTGGTCGGTTGCGGCTTCTGGGGGACGGTCAGGGCCGGGTAGAACCTCGATCAATTTTCCGCCGAGCGGCTTGGGCCCTGGGCCTACTATGTCTGTCGTGCCATTTAATGGGTCTGTCTCGGGTTGGGGTTCGGGGGGTTCCCGGAAGCCGACCAATCGCGCGCCGAGGCGGCCTTCTACTTTTAAGGATTTGGCTGCGTTTTCCACAGAGAAGCGGCTGCCGGTGGGAAATTCGCCCAAGACGCCGCTGCTGACGAGCCAAATTCGATCGGCATCTAGCTCTTTAGCGAGGTCTTGAGTCTTTTTGTTGCCGTTTGGTACGTTGACAACTGTCGCATCTTCCGAAGCTTGCAAGCTGAGTTCCTTGAGATTGGAAGTCCCGTCGGCTTGGCGCTGCAATTCCAGGCTCAACAGTTCAAATACTTCGCTCAAGGAACAGTGTTCGCGAAAGGCCTCTCCAAAGGTCGGCTGTTTTTCCAGTAAACTCAGGAAATCTTCGGCAGGTAGGACGATCGCGATCACATCTGTAGAGGCGATCGCCGTCTCGCAGGGAACTCCCCTGAGCAAACCAGCCCAGCCGAGAATTTCCTGCGACTGCACCAAGCGCAAACTTACGTGGCGCTGCGATCGCTGGTCAAAGCCCAGCAGCCGGGCCTGGCCTTGATAGATAATTGCCACCTGGGTCGGCATTTTTTCCCGTTCAAACAGAGGTTGCCCAGTCCGGTAGCCGAGGAGTTGGCATTTAGCCACCAAGGCTGACAGAGCCGTCTCTGAGAGCCGGTCAAAGGGATGTGTTTGAGCTAGGAAATCCTGAATCTGGGAGAGGGAAACAGCGGAAGAAGTCATCCGATTTTAGATTTTAGATTTTAGATTTTAGATTTGAATCCACAGATGAATCCGAAGGCTTTTTGTCAAGATGCTACGCTTTTTAAAGTCTCCACGGGTAAATCCGGGGGCCCCAGAGCAAAATTGCTTTCGGTCATGATATTGAAGACACGGAGGAGAGGGGCTGTAGCGGGCCTATTTGCGATATCTGTTCGGCGAGCCAGCTTTCAAAGAGTTCGTTAATCAAGTGCAGCCGCATCGATTCATCGAGCTGGGCCGGCATGAACTTTTCTAGTCGAATAATTACCATCCATTCTGCCAGAGGACGCGGCGTCCAGAGTTGATTTGGCTGGCTGACGGACAAAAGTTTGCTGATTGCCGGGTGGGGCTGCGAGAGCGGTACTGGGCCCAACAAGCCGCCTGACTTGGACTCGGGCCCTTCGGAAAAGTCGCGGGCCACTTCGGCAAAGCTTTGTTCCCCTTCGAGGATGCGAAAGTAAAGTTCGTTTGCCAGTGCTGGATTTTTGGTGCGTACCAGGGAATAGACTACGTGGTCTAGGCTGGCTTTGCGGGTTAAAAAATAATTATCTACTTTAGGTCTCCAAGTCTCTTGCTTAAATTTTTCGATCAGCAAGGGCCTGACGGCCATCTCTTGAAGTTCTTCTGCCGTCATATTTTGTTGGCGCAGCCAAGCTTCTTTGGCTTCCGGGGCTGTCAGTTGGTGCTGTGCCAGAAAGTTCTCAACAGCGGATTGGCGTTCTTCGTCGCTGCAACTAAAGGATGCGATCGCTTGGTCTACTATGACACCGCGCAAGAATTGCGGCATCAACTGGTACCGCTTCAGGAGCGATGGCATATCCTGAGCTTGCAGTAATTTATCGCCTATTTGAAAAAGTCCTGTCATTTTTTTATCTCCAACTGACTTGCGCTTCCCCTTTTAATTTAGCTGTGGCAGGAAAAGAGCGACAACCACTAACCCCTCGATTCCCCGATGATAGCAGACCGTCAGCGGGCTAGCGCTATTGCTGTCTATTTCCTGACGCTCTGCCTTGCGAGGGGTTCCCCGGGTGTCTCACAATGGTATCTCGATCGGGCGAAAATTGGAGAGTGAGAAAATCTTCCTTCTGCCATCTTCCTTCTTACTTCAACATCCATCTGTTAAATCCGTTAAAACCCCTACACTGTGCGTTGCCGAACCTTCTTCTTCCTTCACTCTCGAAATAGTCTTTCAAATAGTGTTCCGAGTTGGGTCGAGCAAGCGCGACTGTCGAGATACTTAGGGTTTGCCGCCATTTTTTGCTGGATTCGATCGCGGTAGTGCCGGCGCAGTTCTGGGTTGGTTCCCAGTGCTGTACTCAGCTCTAAATAAGAGTTCTCGCTGTTTGCTACCAGTTCCGGAAGTAGCAGTTCTTCGAGCACTGCGGCTGATTGTCGCGATCGCCCTGTTGGCCCTTTTCTTACCACTACAGGCAACCCTGCCAACAGCGGTTCTGCTAAGGAGCAAGCACTGCTGTATGGATAGGTGTCTAAATATATATCAGCTAATTCCAGACATTTTATGCAATCGGCGCGAGATGGCAGCGCTTTAATCACCACTAAGCGCTTTTTGTCAATCCCAAATTCCGCAAAGAGCGATCGAATTTGTTTGTAAAAAGGCACACTTGGATAGTTTTCATGGCGGGAACTAAAGGGATACAAAACTAAAAGAGAATTCGGTACGGCAGCAATAATTTTTGCCCAAGTTTCTCTCAATTCAGGGATAATTGTAAAAGCTCGAGCGCCGGACATGAACACTACAGATTCGTCGGTGGCTCCCCAACTTTTGCGAGTCGGTTCAACTCTGGCAGGTGCTGATTCTACAGTATAGCTTACACAAACTCCCGAGCCTTTTAAAGTAATTAATTTTTCGCGATACTCTGCTGCTGCACCTGCGTACACTGTCAAATCTCCGGCAATTAAATAATCGATATTTCGGGCGCCGGTGGTGGCGGGGGTTGATGCACCGGTAGCTATTTGCACTCGCGCTAGTCGGTGCAGGCACAGCAGCGCGCTTGGTTGGGAAGTGTCGGCAGTATTGGTGCAGATTAGCAGAATATCTAAATCGTGCGATCGAATTTCTCGGACTTGATTTGGCAAATCTTCCGGGAGTTGCACCAGTTTGTCGGCGCAATCTTCGCAATATTTCCCCAATCGCTCGTCTTGTACCTGAAAATGGTACACGATTATTTCAAATTTGCTTCTGTCTAAATATTCAAAACTCGAAATTGCCGCACGAGTCTCGGACTTATCGCTAATTTGATCGAGCAAAAAGCCAAGTCTAATTTGTGCTTTTTCAGGTTCTATGTGAGGAAACTTACATTCTATTTGACAGCCGATATTTTTCAAATGAAATTCCAGAATATCAGCTCGCTGACTCAATACATTGAGCAGATTTGCCTCGCTCAAATACAAAGCTTGGAAGCTAACATTTTTGGCAATAAAAGCTGCCAAATAACGCCAAACTTCCGACTCAGGAAAACTGGCGATATTAGCAGCGACGTACTTGATTAACTGCTGGAAATATTCAGAGTAGCTTTCAACTTCCGACTTTTGTTTAAACTGATATCTTGCACCATTCTCAATTACTTGTTTAGGAACAGGCAAGATGCCTGTTCCACAAGAAAATTCATCTCTTGTGGAACCAACAGGCAAAATGCCTGTTCCACCAGAAAATTCATCTTTTGTGGAACCAACAGGCAAGATGCCTGTTCCACCAGAAAATTCATCTCTTGTGGAACGGGCATCTTGCCCGTTCTTGACAATGGCCCAACATCTCTGTTTAAAATAATTCGGCGACTGAAATAGGAATTTCAGAAAGTCTTCAAAAAACCACTGGGGAATCGCTGCATTTTTATACTCTAGTGGCAACTGATAAGCGTCGCGGTACAGCATCGCTGCGAGAGGATATTGAATCCGATCGGCAATTTCCCCTTTTTCAGCAAGTTTCGAGGATAACTGCTGGACAAAAATTTGTTCTGACTCAGTTAAAGCTTCATTTTTTATGCCGCTATCTAGTAGCAACTTATGAGCTTTCCCCGCTTCTTGCGAGTAAGCACTTTCTAATTTTTCCGCTGGCAAATTCAGCCAATATTCAGCTAGCTGTTGGCGGTATTGGCGCAGTTGCGCGAGAATAGACTGTTTTGATGGCAATTTATTATATTGCTCGAGCAGTGCTGACAAGTCAGATAAACTCGGCTGGGTTCTCAATGCCAACTTTTGGCGAATTTTCTCTTTAATTGATTGATTCAGAAAACTGTAATCAGGACTATTTAGGAGTTTCTTGTAAAATCTGACTACATCTTTATGATTTTCCCCAGCCGCAAAGTTTTTCCAAGTTTGTTGTTCGGGATGAATCCGCAATGACGACAGTTTTTTGTCTATAAATCCGATGTGATAATTCCCCATGATGCGCCACCACATATCTAAGTCTACATACTGAGACAATCCCGAATCAAACAATCCTATTTCTTCAAATACTCGGGCGGCAATTAAGACGGTACTCGGTTCGCCAATTTTATTTATGGGGTTGTTCAAGCAGTTAGTATCTGCTAGCATTGCTTTTCCGGGTTGAATTGTTTTTAAATTCGACCAACTTTTGTGCAAATCTTTAATTGATTTGGAAGCTCTCCGCAAAATGGGGTTAGATTCCTCTTCAGCTATGGTGATGCCGCGCGGGGAGAAAACCATGCCTATTTCTGGGTTTTGTTGGGCGAGTGCGACCATTTTTTCAATACATTCTGGTGCGAGCAAGTCGTCTTGAAACAGAAATTTAATGTATTGACCTTTTGCTTGGGATATGCAGAAGTTCCAGTTTTGTGATAAGCCGTAGTTGCGGTGCAGTACGATGCGGAAATCGACTGAGGTTTGCGATTGGAAGGATTGGGCGATCGCAATTGTTTCGTCTGTGGAACCGTCGTCGGATACAATCAGTTCTATGTTAGGGTATGTTTGGGCTAAAGCACTTTGAATCGCTTCGCCAATAAATGCCGCTCCGTTGTATGTCGGAATACAAATACTAACTAAAGGTGGTGCATTTTTTACTGTCGCTACCTGAGATGACTTTTTTCGTATTCCGCTATCCAAGCTTTTGAAATTATCTGTAATTTCGGCAATATATTCGAGACGGTTTTGAATTTTCCTCCCGACAACTTGCGGATTCAGTAAAGTCTTAATTTCCTCAGCAGCTATTCTTCCAACTTGCTGAGCTTCCCGGTAATTGTTGAAGACATGACGCATTAAATCAGCAGCGTGTTCTGTATCGGGTTCTGCCCACATATTACCTTTTTTGTAAGGCCCGCAATCTGCTGCAATTGGCACTAACTTGTATTTTACTAAAAAGCTGTTGCCGACATTCATAAATTCTGTATTTGATGAATAGCCTGTGGCAATTACTGGTTTGCCGTAAAACATGGCTTCAGCCATTGTTAAGCCGAATCCTTCGCAGCGGTGCAGCGATACGTAACAGTCGCAATTGTAGAGCAAACCGTTAATTTCATCTTTGGACAAATACCCGTCTAGATGTTTGATATTTGAATTATTTGCTATGGCTGAGTTTAAGGATGCTTGCTCCTCTGGAAATTTGTTTGAATTAGAAGATTTGATCGTCAATAATACGCCGTCATCTTCGCCGAAAGCTTGTTTAAACGCTTGAATTACCGCTAAAGGATTTTTGCGCTCGATGCGGCTGGAAAAGTCGAATACAAACAAGAAAATAAATTTATCTTTAGGCAAATCGAGTGCTTCTCTGCTAAGGTAAGGTGCGGGGAGAGCAAGAGCAGGCATGATTTTAATGACGGGAATTGGCGAGACTGCGGAAATTGCCTCGGCGCAATAGTTGCTGTAAGTCCATATTTCGTGAAAGTGATTAAATGCTGGCTGCCATTCCGGGGGAAATACGGGAAGTTCCCAGGCCCAAAAGCCGATATTGTATTTGTTTTCAAAATAGCTGGAACCTGTATATTTGATAAAGGTTGCAACTTGATCGGCGTTGATTTGAATTAAGTTGACGGGATGGGGATTGTCTTGGTTGAAATTTTGATATGTGGTGTCTTGTTTGCGGTGGGGACTGCGGGTAAAATTGTTAATATTGAAGGGAATGTTGGCGGCTTCTGCGGCTCTGATATTTGCTCTGACACCTTCTCCTATGCCAAATTCGCCGTTGATGTAGCCGGCGATGTTAATTCCTAGATTTTGGTTCATAGTTTTTAATGTATTCAGCAAAGTGTTGTGTTGATTTTTGGGAAAAAAGCAGAATTAATTGATAATCTTAATTGCGCTAAAGGATGGTAGGTGTTGAGAAGAAATTATAATTATGCCCAATATTTGCTAACATATCGCCATCCTTGCAGGATTGGTGAACGAGATTTAAATTAAACGCTTTTGACGCTTTTGACGCAAAGCAAGAGAAGAGAAAAGAGAAAGAGTTCGCAACGCCAGAATTTAATGCTTGACAAATGTGCCGATCGCCATTGTATACTGGCATCGCAATGCTAACCTTCGGCTGGTTGTGTGTCGGCATGGGTTGCTCTGTTTTATTTTACGATAAACTAATCAGGAATTTTAGAGAAAGTGATCGATCGCGCCAACCACGACCTCTTGAAGCTGCTACCGCCGGATGCTAAAGTCATTGTTGAAATTGGCTGCGGTACGGGTTCGACGGGCGAACAGTACAAGCCGATCAATCCCCATTGTCAGTATATTGGCATTGAATGCGATCGAGAAAAAGCTAAAATTGCGGTCGATCGGCTAAACTGGGTGACTGTAGCCGATATTGAAGAAATTGCCATCGAAAGTCTCGACATCGCCCCAGGAAGCGTCGATTGCTTGATTTTCGGCGACTTGCTTCCCTATCTCAAAAATCCCTGGGAAGTCCTCAAGCAGTACAGTGGTTTGCTGAATCCAGAGGGGCAAATTCTCGCCCGAATCCCCAACGTTCAATACTGGCGGCGAATTGTCAATTTGCTGCGGGGACAGTGGGAAAATGCCGACAGCAAGATGCAGCACTGGTTTACCCTAGAAAGTATTAAATCACTATTTGCTCAAGCCGGATTGCAGGTTTACGAATTTCAAGGAAAGGGACACAAAACCGAAAATTTTGTCCGCTTTCAGGAATTGCTCAATCCAATGGTAAAGGCTTTAGAGCTCACATCGAGCAGTTTTGCTACGGAAACAGGTGCTGAATATTATATCGCGCGATCGACCAAATCGGCCGTACCTGCGCGCAGACTGCTGATTCAGACTATCATTATGGCTCCTACAGGGTGCGATCGCGTGCGAGTTTTGGAACCGGACAAATTTAGCGCCACAATTCCCGGTGTCCGCACCGTATCCGGCGTGAAAGCAGCAGAATTAATTCCGCCGCTGTCAGGAGAAGAAAAAGTCTTCATCTGGCAGCGGACAATCATGCAATATCCCGGCTATATTCCCCAACTCAAAGAACTGCTGCAACAAGACTATTTAATAGTAGCTGAAATTGACGATAATCCCGTCCGCCGCCGCGAATACGCAGACAATAATTACCTCAGCTATCGCGGCTGTCACTGCGTGCAAACTTCTACAGAACCCCTCGCAAAAATTTTGCGGTCTTACAATCCTAATGTTGCCGTATTTCCCAATCAATTAGCTTATCTACCTCCGCCGCGAATCTATCCGGCAGAAGATACAGTCACAATCTTTTTTGGTGCGCTCAACCGCGAAAAAGATTGGCAGCCGATTATGGCAGCGCTAAATCGAGTTTTAGTCGCACACAAGCACCGGATTCGAGTTAAAGTAATCCACGACAGCAGATTTTTTGAAGCCTTGAAAATACAGCAAAAAGAATTTGAACCGTTTTGCAGTTACGAACGCTATCAAGAAATTATGTACAGTTGCGATATCGCTCTGTTGCCGCTTGTTTCCAACCCGGTTAACGAAATGAAATCCGACTTAAAGTTCATTGAATGTGCGGCGCGGGGAGTAGCGGTGCTGGCAAGTCCCACAGTGTACGAACATTCGATTGTTGAAGGTGAAACCGGATTGATTTATAGATATGAAAAAGAGTTTGAGATTAAGCTAAATTCGCTGATTTCTGACACTTCTATGCGCCGGGAAATAGCCGCGAATGCTTACGAATGGGTGCGCGACAACCGCTTGCTGTGCGGTCACTACCGGCAGCGCCGAGATTGGTACTTACAGATGCGGGACGAGTTGCCGCGTTTAAATGCTGAGTTGCGCGATCGCCTGCCGGAGTTGTTTGGTGACTAAATGCGGTAAGATTTAGAGGGTTATTGTGCGATCGTTCTGTTTTATGGTTTTATTATTGTTTAATTTTTAATTGTTACTCCACACCAATGCGAATTCTATTCACTATTGCTCACTTTTACAATCCCAGCGGCGACGGGAAACACGCTTCCCAGCGAAACGATCCGCAACCGCGACTAAATGCTTTAACCGCTTGCGTGACATCGCTGCAAGCTTTGTACGGCAAATCTCAGTCCATGATTGACATTCGCGAATGTGCAACTATCCCAGCCAATCAATCTCAAAAGCACGAAATTGACATTGTTGTTTGCACTACTCAAGGCTATCATCTGTTGCCTCAACTGCCAGTGCAGCCCAGATGTTTTATGCACCACGCTACAAAATGCGAACCGCTGCTGTTGGGTTTTGAGTGTCAAGCAGTTTTGCGAGCTTGTCTTGACAAATACGATTATTTTTGTTATTTAGAAGATGATTTAATTCTGCACGATCCGTGGTTTTTTAGTAAATTAAATTGGTTTACACATCACGGGGGAAATGGAAATTTGCTGCAACCTAATCGCTATGAAATATCGCCTCAAGGAGCTGTTTTTAAAGCATATATTGATGGTGATTTAGCGGCAACAGCTACTGCTAAGTTTCAAAATGTGGAGGAGCAGCGGCAGTTAATGGGAAAAATCATGGAACAAACAATCGCTTTTGAGCGGGCTTTGAATCCTCATTCCGGCTGCTATTTTTTGAATGCGGAACAGATGGCACACTGGGCTAAGCAGTCTCATTTTTTGGACAGGGATACTAGCTTTATCGGCCCGCTGGAAAGTGCAGCGACTTTAGGAATTATGCGGACTTTTAGAGTTTACAAGTCAACTCCTGCTTATGCTAATTTTTTGGAGGTTCAACATTTTGGAGCGAGTTTTCTGAAGTTGATTGGTAATAAGGTGAGGGTGTCGGAAGCAGGATGAGTTAAGATATTCAGGTAAGCTGCAATACTTGAGAGGTAGCATGAACCAGGCAACCGAAAAAATTGTCCTTCCCTCTCCTTTCCCCGATCGCACTCAACTGCCAGAGGAAGACGGCACTTTTGTGAAGAATTTTCAGGAGCATCCGCAGAGTATTATTTTGACTGATTCGATCGGGTCGGTATTGCAACGGCTTCATCCCGATGGGCAATATGCTATAGGGCAAGACTTTGGCATCTACTGGCGAGAAACTGACCCGCAAGAAAGGGGAGCAGAAGCTCCTGATTGGTTCTACGTGCCCAACGTGCCACCAACACTAGGAAATCAAATTCGTGGCTATTACCTGCTGTGGCGCGAATTCATGGCTCCGATGATTGCTTTGGAGTTCGCATCGGGAGACGGTTCAGAAGAGCGAGACACAACGCCGCTATCGTACTCGGAAGTCGAATCGGCGCAAAGGCCTGGGAAGTTTTGGGTATATGAGCGGATCGTGCGGATTCCGTATTATGGCATCTATGAAATCAATAGTGGCAGGCTGGAGGTTTACAGCCTGAACAATGGGTTTTACCAGCAGTTGCTTCCGAACGATCGCGGTCATTATGCGATCGCGCCAATGGGCGTAGAATTAGGACTGTGGCAAGGCAGTTATCAAAACCAGACAATGCTGTGGCTGCGGTGGTGGGACAGCGAGGGCAATTTGCTGCTGACAGGTACAGAACGAGCTTCCTTAGCAGAGCAGGCTTTGACGGCAGAAGCCCAAGCGCGGCGGGATGCCATCCCTCGGTTGTTGGCAATGGGATTGAATACAGAGCAAGTAGCAGAAGCACTCGGTTTATCAGTAGAGGAAGTTAGGCAGTATTCACCATTTTGATGTCGCTTTTGATTAATATCTCAGTTAATATCAAGTCCGAGCGATCGCTTATATTGATTGTTTAGTGCGAGCATAAGGCTCGCGAGCGAGTTGCAGCCGTAGGGTGCGTCAGTATGAAGTTAACGGCCATCGAAAAAATCATCAATACTGACGCACCTTATTTGTAGTTGTACGGTGCGTCAGTTCTTAAATTATCAATTATTCCTAAAAAACTCTGACTGACGCACCCTACTAAAATCCTATTTTTAAGAAGTCAAAACATCGCCGATTTTAACTGTGCCGCTGTTAATAATTTTGGCTAAAACTCCAGTTTGTGCGTGACCGAATTCCTTTTGCAGTAAACTGAGTAGGGAAATATCCCGATCGCCCGTTTCTGGATTCACTTCTATATTGACACAGCGACCGATTCGTGCTGTAACTTGTATGCGCGCTGTGCCTAATTGAAACTGTTTTCCGATCAACTCAAATTCTGACCAAGCTGCCATACCTTCTAGCACAATGTTCGGGCGAAATCGGCCTACGTCAATGTTTTGAACAGCGATTTCTGTTAATTGGTCTAATGTGGCTTGACTGAGTAAAGAAATGTGTACGGGTTCTCGATCGGGATAGCGAGTTTCGCCGCTGCTGTCGCCGACTAAGTGCAAAGGTGCAAACTGCGGGTGTCTCGCTTCTTTTGTGGGTTGAATTGCGGCCAGATATTCTGTGAAAAAAGTGCCGATGCGATCGCGCCCCGCTGCTGTGTTTGTTTCTGCGGATAACACTGCAACTCCTTGACGCTGGACTGTTAAAACGGCCGTTTCCGGTTGATAATGACATTCTAAAGCTGCTAACAGAGGCCAATCGTTTTGGACGGCAAAATGTTTTTTGCTCATCCAAGGGACATTTTGGGCGGGTATCTTTGCAGCTTCAATATTATCTGCAAACATTAAGGCAAAAGCTCGATCGCCCTTAATTCCGTGTCCGGCTGTTAAAGCAAACTCCGACATTTCTTGCGGTGTCAGCCCTTTAATTGGATAAGTGAATAACTGTTTTATGGTTGCTACTGTCATAATTTTTTTAGCTGTGCTTCACTTTAAACTGGACTCTTGTCCCCCCCTTAGTAAGGGGGGCTAGGCAGGGTGGTTTTATTCTGGGGAGAAGCAATCTGAAACGACAGAAAGCAATCCTCAAAGCTCGCGTCTGGGACGGAACTGTTATATTAATAAAGGTACGTAGTTGGGCTTTAGCCCTCTTTCGACGTATATATGAAGAGGGCTAAAGCCCAACTACGTACCTATTTCTAGGATGACAATTAATCCACCCTGCTTACTAAGGGGGCTAGGGAGGTCAAAGCTATTTCATAAACATTAATAAAATTGCTATAAAAACCCGATTAAGCTAGCAATTCATAGCGGCGGATATCGGGAGGTCCAACGGCCAAACCGTCTAATTTCTTCACGGCGTCTTGAATGTGAGTTGAACCGAGATGTTGTTCGAGCAAAGCTGCACTTTCCCACTCTTCAACAAACGTAAAATCTGTGGGATCGGCTTGATTTTGCAGGAGTTCGTATGTGATGCAGCCTTGTTCTCGGCGAGTTGGCTCTATAATGCTCAGCAGAAGGGATTTGAGTTCTGCTACTTTGTCGGGAAAGGCGGCGAGGCGGGCGACTACGCGCAAGGTGGGTTTGGACATGGGAAAAAGGAGGATCTGCTATTTTAATTGAATTTACGGATTTCAATGAGGCAAGCACTGTCATCAGTAACTACTGTAGCGCGGAATGGAACCAAATCAACAGCGTACTTGCTGCTATGCCACTGCACATAAAACCTTCAGGTCAAGCTGGATTTCTGGGCAATGCAGTTTTCGATACTGTAGCAACCAATGAATACATCAAAACTGAGTTGCTCAAACTTGGATGGCTAGCGAAAATCAAGATTCCGCCGATGTATCGATTTTTGGGAACAGATGTTGACTTTGGTTCTGCTGGTGCAATTGTAGAAGTTCAGTTTTCTCACTATTCATTTCTATTAAACAATACCGTGCGATCGCAATTGTTTTTCAACACTAATACGCCTCTCACAGGACAGCCCGTTAGGGTTGTTATTATAGTTACAAAATCACAAATATTTCCTGCTGCTAATAGCAGCCTTTACTACGAGCAAGCTGTGAACCAGTTAACAGTATTATCGGCCTATCTATTTAATGTACCGCTCAGAATAGTTGGTTTATTCAAGCAAAGGAATACAACAGTACCTGCAAAATTGACTGTTTACAGCGCTCAAACATCAAGGACAATAGTAACTCAGCAAGAGTGTGAATGTCAAATAATTTCCGGGCGATCGCCCCGCAGTCGCAGTTCTATTCGGATTATGTGAAAAATGATATACTAGCTCCACAACTCAAGTTCTAATTGCTCTCCAATTTTAGTAGAAGTCAGCGTTTTCTTACCGTTGCCATTTAGCTTGAGGTCTACTGGTGGAGCTTTTCCCCGAATATCTGCCGCAAAAGCAGCTTCCTCATAGAGCAAACGTTTCTCCATTTCTTCTAAGTGATACTCTTCGGGATATATTTTTGCTTTGCTGCGTTCTGTTGCTTTTTTACCTACTTGTACGTCAAACCGAAATGCTTCAATGGGCTGTCCGGTTTTTTCTACATAGTCCCGCAGAGTTTTTAAGTTGGGGAAATAGCCGCGCTCGTCCGGTTCCCCGCTTAAACGACGCAGCGCAACTTGATAATATTTTAGATCCAATTCTGCACCGATAAAATGCCGATCGCAGTTTTTAGCTACAACCGCAGCCGTACCAGAACCCATATAAGGATCGAGAACAACATTACCTTTCACGGTTGTAGTCAAGACAATTCTAGCTATTAAGTCTTCGGGAAATTGACAGGGATGTATAGTTTGTTCTTCGTGGTTGTGTTTGACGTTGCGGAACATCCAAATGTCGCCTGGGTTTTTCCCGTCAGGATTGCATGAAAGTTCGCCTTTGCGAGATCCCCGGTAATGTTTTTTATTTTGATACTTTTGCGGTACTCTAATATCGTCTAAGTTAAATATATATTCATCGGATTTAGTAAACCAAAGAATTGTCTCGTGGCGGCATGAGAATTTCTTTCTGCCGTGCAAACCGTGCTGTCTCCCCCAGATAATTCGATTCCGAGGAATTAACCCGCAGGATTCTAGAATTGGGAAGAAGCGAATATCGAGCGGAATTAGCATACCCCGATCGGAGAAAGCACCGACTTGCCAGAACAGCGAACCTGATTTTTTGAGAATTCGGCTGCACTCTTGCAGCACAATTCTCTGTTCTTCTAAATAAATATTGAGAGCTTGCTTTGTCTCGTATTCCTTGCCCAAATTGTAGGGAGGAGAGGATACTACTAAATCAACGCATTCATCTGGCAAGCTGCTCAGAAGTTCCAGACAATTTCCCAGAAATATCCGATCGAGCGGGAGCTGTTCTCGGTTCTGGTGCTGCTGCATTTGCTTTGCCTTTAATTTCAAAAAAACTTCTACTTTAACTGAAGATAACCCAAACCAGTCAATTAGTCAATACCTCAATCTTTGGGATAAAATCGCTTGTTTTCTGTAGAATATTCCCAGGCGATCGCCTCCGGGTCTTTTTCGCGGCTCCACTGAGCAAACTCCGGCTTAAGTTTCCACTTGCCGATCGTAGTTGCGTGAACTTTGAACCTGCGGGATAGTTCCGTTTGGGTAAAAGAGATTTTGGGTTTTTCAGGAGTCTTGGTTTGAGCAATGGGGAATAAATTTGGTTTTGTCTCTTGTGCTTTTTCCCGATTTATGGGAGGTTCTTGAACAGCTATTGTCGCATTAACTGTTTCGCTTTGATTGACAGTTGGAGCTATTTGAAAATAATACAAAATTCCGCCTTGTTCCGTCACTTCAAAATCTGCTGCAAACTCAAAAGCCCGTTCGTCGAGATACTCTTGAACCTTTTCTCCGGGGAGTTTGGCATTCATCGCCAAATCCAAAGCCGTAACTCGCCCTTGATTTTCCTTGATCAACTTGTAGAAAACCGAGTCTAAATGAGCGAGTTTATGTTTTTGCTGCTGCTGGTAGAGTCTGTAAGCCAAAGCAATACCGGCTGTGGTGGCGATCGCCCAAAATATCTTTCCCGACTCGAAACTGGCAACCGCCATCAAGGAAATAGGCAAAAGCAAGGTAAGATATCCCCAAATGCTGCCCTTCTTTAGGTTATTGCTGTTTTTGACCATAGTTCCTAAACAGGTACGTAGTTTAGCTTAGTAGAGCGTTTCTGAATGCCGCGAAAGTTTTTCGACAGTCGATATATCGATCGGCCCGCTGACACACCCAAAAACGGATACTGTGCCGCGTACACTCGCCTTGTGGACAATCCCTAATTTTAGACCAAAGTTCCAGCTCCTTTGATTCAATGTCGCAAGTAAATCGAAAATCGAAAATCGAAAATCGAAAATCGAAAATCGAGTGACGCACTCTACTACAAAATCCCAGAATCTACTTTTTTTTGCAACCGAGGATTCATGTACTTTCACTTTTTTCGCAAACAGATTGCCATCTTGCTGATAGTTGTTGCTTGCTGTACGCTGACGATTAGTTGCAGCGATAGCCGAGCCGTCCAGTGTACTAAACTTACTAAAATTGTCACCACAGGCAACGCTCTCATTAATCTTAATAAAGACAGCAACGATGCTGCAACGACCGAGAACGTAGCTAAACATTTGAACCAGACAGCGAAACAACTTGAGGCTCTGCGAATAACCGATCCCACCCTCAAAGAAATTCAGGGGCGATCGGTTAAGTCCTTCGAGGAAATGGGTCAAGCACTCGACGACATAGGCAAAAGTCTTGAGGCAGGAAATCTGGCTTCTACAAGTATAGAAGGTCGAGAGCAAATCCAAACAGCTCAAGCAGATATTATTAGAGCCGGACAGCAGGCGAATCAAGCAGCCGCAAATCAAGACGCTTTGACTGGCAAACTGATTAATTATTGTAAGAGCGATCGCTAAAAAGGCTAAGAGTTGGGAGTTTTGAGATTGCAACGCGATCGCGAATAACGCACGCCGGGTGAATGAGTTTGAGGAATGCGCGGGCTTGACTTAGCATCTACCCATTCCCAATTACCCCTTTCCAATTACCCCCTTTCCAATTACCCAGTTTAGTGATGAATTTCTAGATTCAAAATATAGCGACCGAGTTGTACTTTATCCGACCACAACTCGTATTCTAACCGCAGGTGTTCCGGTTCCGGCTTTCCTGTCAGCGTCAAGTTGCGGGTGAAGTTGCGGAGCCGCAACTGTTCGGGAGTCGCGAGCGAGTTACCCTGAAGCCAATAACGGCTCAAGCCGTACATTCCTCTTTCCCAGCAGTGGCGGTAGCTGTATTTGCCGTTTCCTTGCATGGTCATAATGACTCGATACGGTGAAACTTCTAGCCAGAGCAACCGGGGTTTTGTTGTTGTTGGCAAGATAGTAACTTGCTCGGCAGATTCGTCGGAAAATTGGCGATCGAGGATGGCTGGTTCGTGCAACAACAAGTGAAAGCGATCGCGGTCTTTTTGATAAAGCGTACCAGCCGTTTCAACGAATGACCACAAAGGTAAATCTGTGGATACCAGCGATAAACTTACAGGCTTGCGGTGATGCGTCAGCATAAATAAAAGTTTAGGAGTTATGGTGAATCGGGCGGTTTGAGATTTGAAATTTTAGGCTTGAGATTTTAGATTTTAGATTAGCTGGACTCCAAATTCCGGAGCTTTTGCTTAAAAAATGAAAAATCTACAACTCGCCATCGAAAATATAAAATGGTTCAGTCAAAAGTCAATCATCTGGTCGATAACTGAGAGCAGGACATGAAATCTAGCCAGATACACGGATAATATTTGTGAAGTTAAGGTGCAATTAAAGTGAAATCCGTGCGGTTGCGTTCGTCCTCAGTGTCGCCAACAAGTGACAGCGGAGTCTCCGGGCGAGTTTAATCAGCCTTTAAGTTAACCGGACACATTGGGAAAAACCCGCAGGCATAACAAAAGACGACTGACTTAGGACTGGGAAAAAGGTAGGATAGCTAACGCCGTCCCATCCTAGTTTATCTCAATGCAAGCTGACATTATAACTACTACGCTTCTTGACAAAAGCCAAACTTTAAGCATTCAAAAACCGGCCTCGGGCTTGTCGCTGGTCGGGAGGATTCGAGTTCCGGGCGATAAGTCGATTTCTCACCGAGCTTTGATGTTGGGTGCGATCGCCCGAGGTGAAACTACTATTGAGGGATTGCTGCTAGGAGAAGACCCCCGCAGCACTGCTAAATGTTTCTCGCTCTTGGGAGCCAAAGTTTCTGAACTCAACGCGGAACGGGTGACAGTCACGGGCGTCGGAATTGGGGAGTTAGAGGAGCCTGTGGAAGTCTTGGATGCGGGCAATTCCGGCACGACGATGCGGCTGATGTTGGGAATTTTAGCGTCTCATCCGGGGCGTTTTTATGCGGTTACGGGTGACAGTTCTCTGCGATCGCGCCCCATGTCGCGCGTCATTAAACCGCTGCAACAAATGGGAGCGCAAATCTGGGGTAGAAAGAGCAATTCTTTAGCTCCTTTAGGGATACTCGGACAGCAGTTAAAACCGATTCACTACCATTCTCCGATCGCCTCGGCTCAAGTTAAATCTTGCATTTTGCTCGCCGGTTTGATGGCAAGCGGAGAAACTACAGTCACAGAACCCGCTCTGTCGCGGGATCACAGCGAGCGGATGCTGCGGGCGTTTGGAGCCCAATTGAGCGTCGATCCAGAAACTTGTAGCGTGACAGTCACTGGGCCGACACAACTGCAAGGGCAGAATGTGATTGTACCGGGGGATATTAGTTCGGCGGCATTTTGGCTAGTTGCTGGGGCGATCGTCCCGGGTTCGGAACTCGTAGTCGAAAATGTCGGCGTCAACCCAACTCGTACAGGGATTTTGGAAGCTTTGGAAATGATGGGCGCCGACATTGAACTGCAAAATCAGCGAGAGGCCGCCGGAGAACCTGTAGCGGATATTTTGGTTCGCAGTTCCGGTCAATTGCGGGGATGCACCATTGCGGGCGACTTAATTCCCCGGCTGATTGACGAAATTCCGATTTTGGCAGTAGCGGCGGTCTTTGCGTCGGGTACTACAATAATTCGAGATGCGGCCGAGTTGCGAGTCAAAGAGAGCGATCGGCTGGCCGTGACTGCTGCGGAACTCAACCGCATGGGAGCCCAAATTTCCGAGTTACCCGACGGTTTAGAAATTACCGGGGGAACTCCTTTAACTGGCGCGGATGTTGACAGCTACACCGACCACAGAATAGCGATGAGTTTGGCGATCGCAGCCCTCAACGCCACAGGTATTACTAACATTCACCGGGCAGAAGCCGCTGCCATTTCCTACCCGGACTTTACCGCCACTTTGCAACAAGTTTGCCATCCAAATTAAGATTGGGCATTGGGCATTGGGCATTGGGCATTGGGCATTGGGCATTGGGCATTGGGCATTGGGCATTGGGCATTGGGCATTGGGTATTGGGCATTGGGCATTGGGCATTGGGCATTGGTTGCTGGTTACTTGTTATCGGTTATTGGTATAGCCTCACAAATAACAAATAACCACTAACAAATAACCACTAACTAATGACTAATGACTAATGACTAATGACTGATGACTAATGACTAATGACTAATGACTAATGACCAATGACTAATGACTTCCTCTAAGAATCTTTACCTACAACTTGTTCTTTTAAAGAATCGATTTCCGTTAACAACTCTTGGCGGGTAGAAGCCTTGAGCAGATAGCGGTAAACAAACCAGCCCGTATATCCCATGCCAATCAACTCAAAAATTGGAGCTACCAAAGGGACATCATTAAGAGCATCTAAAACTCCCAGCATTACCTTAATGCTAATACCGCCTGCCAGGATTAAACCAACAGTTATGAGAGGTTTTTGGTAGTCAGCAAAAAAATTGGATAGATAAGCTGGAAGTTCCGACAAAATTGTAATAACTTGGTCTTTAATATCTTGAAGCTGGCTTGTCGGTGTTTCTGCGGTTGTCACTGTAGTCATGACCCCCGGTTTGTCCTCCACCAGGTCTACTGTGACGACTTCAGTGACTGTTTGTGTCTCGTCAGAAAAGTTAGCTTGTGTCATTTGATACTTCCTCCGTTGTCAGGTAAAATTGCAGGCTGTGAGTTGCTGGCAGTATAATTCTCAGGCAATTAGCACAGGACTCATGCAGCCGCGACTAATTGATGAGACTAAGGCAGAGCTTCCAAAATTGCAAGCAAAAATAAGCATATAACTTGATTTTAAACAATTCCCCTAGCTGGCAAATCGGTCTTTTGACTCATTTTTTCACTTGAGCGAGGTCGATTTGATTGGGGCAAGGGCGTCCTTGTTCAAAGTCGGTGATATTGGCGATCGTGGTTTCGGCGATATTTTTCAAAGCCTCCTCGGTGAAGAAAGCTTGATGTCCGGTAATCAGGACGTTGGGGAAAGTCAGCAAGCGCTGAAATACGTCGTCTTGAATGACGTAATTTGACAAATCCTCAAAAAACAGATCCGTCTCTTGTTCGTACACATCTAAGCCGAGGTAGCCAATTTTACCAGACTTCAGTGCTTTGGTCACAGCTTTAGTGTCAATCAACTGACCGCGGCTGGTATTGATCAGCATCATCCCCGGTTTCATTTGCCCGATCGCCTCTGCACCGATCAAATGGTAAGTTTCCGGCATCAGCGGACAGTGGAGGCTGACAATATCAGAAGCGGCGAACAGTTCCGGGAGTGCGACGTATTCCATGCCTAGGGCGAGGCAATCTACGTTTTGGAAAAAATCGTATCCCAGCAGGCGACACCCGAATCCGTGCAGAATTTTGGCAGTAATTGCACCAATTTTGCCAGTTCCAACGATTCCCACCGTTTTGCCGTGGAGGTCAAAACCCAACAAGCCGTCTAGGGCGAAATTGCCTTCGCGGACGCGGTTGTAGGCCCGGTGGATTTTGCGGTTGAGGGACAAAATCAGAGCGACTGCGTGTTCGGCGACGGAGTACGGAGAATAAGCCGGAACTCGGAGGAGAGTTAAGTCTAAATCCCTCGCTGCTGCTAAATCGACGTGATTGAATCCGGCGGATCTCAGGGCCAGCAAGCGGACGCCTTTTTGGGCGATGCCCAGCAGCGTTTTCGCGTCCAAGGAGTCGTTCACGAACGCGCAGACTGCCGGAAATCCAGCAGCCAAAACGCTGGTTTCCAGGTTCAGACGCGGTTCAAAAAAAACTAAATCGTGTTTGCCGCCGACATTCGCTGCTTCCAGAAATGTGCGATCGTAGGATTTGGTGCTGAATACGGCTACCTTCATGATTTTTGCCTGCAAACCCAGTAATAGTTGGAAATTCTTTCCAGATTAACTGTAAATTTTACTAGAATGCCGTTGCCCCAAACAATTCAATTTCCACGATTAATATTGAGTTTCGCAACGAGAGCATCTCTGAAGAAACCAGATTTTTAGCTTTAAGGCAAATCCTGCTTAATTTTTTGAATTTAATTGCTTAGACTGTAGTAAAGCGCGAGCGTTAATTGTTCATTTTTTAGGAGAAACTCAGATGCCTAAACAAATCAAAACTCAAATCTATGAAATTTTAGAAAAATCCGAGATCGGCAATTTATACAGTTTAGCAGACGATATTGTTATAACTTGTTTAATTTTAATCAACGTCGCAGCTTTTATTGCTTCTACTTCGCCCGCATTGTCGCAAGAACAAAAGTTGATTTTGGAAAATATCGAAATTGTTTCATCCTTAGTATTTACCATAGAATATCTTTTGAGGCTGTGGGTGTGTACAGTCGATAGCAGATACAGCCACCCGCTTTGGGGAAGATTGAGATACGGTCTTACACCGCTAAGTCTGATCGATTTAATTTCAATCCTACCCTTTTACTCATCGCTGTTATTTCCTAATTTAAGCTTCGTTAATTTAATTCGCCTGCTGCGCTTGTTGCGGTTGCTAAAAATGAGCCGTTATTCAGAGTCACTCAGAACTCTGGGAGCAGTATTGTACGCTAAAAAAGAGGAGTTAATTGCCACTGCATTTGCAGTTTTCATTCTGTTAATATTTGCCTCTAGCGTCATGTATTTTGTTGAAAACGAGGCGCATCCAGAAACTTTTGCGAGCATCCCCGATGCAATGTGGTGGGGAGTTGTGACATTAACTACTGTCGGTTACGGCGATATTTATCCAATCACTCCTTTAGGGAAGTTTTTAGGCGCAATATTAGCATTTTTGGGAATCGGAATTTTTGCGTTACCTGCGGGGCTCATTGCTGCGGGTTTTTCCGAGGAAGTCCAAAGGAAAAAGCAGGAAAAAATAGCGGCAAATTTAGAGCAATCTGTTAATTATCAATCGGTCAAAATGCTGGCGGAAATCGAGGTCGGGTTTCAACAAAACCAAAGTGCGATCGCGCTTCACATCGAAAGTTCATCCGAGTTGATGAAAATGTGTGTTCAAACGGCGAAAGAGAAGTTAGGAAATGATTTTCAAAATGAAGAAATTATTCGCGATTTAGCTATTCATTTTTATAATGAAGCAGTTCGCAAATTCGAGCTTTAATTACAGATATATATTGCCTGTAATTGCGATCGAAGCGTTAGCAGAGCAAGCCGAAGGAAAGCAATCACTTGCAGTTATGACGGCTTTATGTACAGCACTAATGACTGATGGCTAATTACCAGTCTGGTGGCAAATTGTAATATTCAAGAGTCGATCGATCTTTTAGCAATTCTTGCGTTTCTCGATCGACCTGAATCTGACCGTCAGCCAAAACTAACGCCCTTTGAGTCGTTTTCCCGATCCAATTCAAATTGTGGGACGCGATCAAAATTACCTCGATCGGCAATTGGGACAAAACCTTAGCCAAGTGACGCCGCCACGAGGGGTCGAGTCCGTTGGTCGGCTCGTCTAAGATTAAAATTGCAGGTTCTAATGCTAAAATTGCTGCTAATGCTGCCAACCTTCTTTGACCTCCCGAAAGTTCGTGGGCCGAACGGTTGGCAAATTCTAGTAAACCGAATTCGTCTAATAGCGATAAAGCTCGATCGCGCGCAACTCCTGCCGGCACTCCGTAATTGCGCGGCCCGAACATTACATCCTCCAAAATAGTGGGCATAAATAGCTGGTCGTTAGCGTCTTGAAAGCAAAATCCAATTTGCCTGCGCGCCTGCGATAAAGTCGCCTCTTCCAGCTTTTTTCCCTGCACTCTAATCTCGCCCGATTGAGGCATTTTTAATCCGATCAAGTTTTCGAGCAAAGTGCTTTTTCCAGCGCCCGTTAAACCTAGTAGAGCAACTCTTTCTCCGGGTTGTAAGGTGAAGGAAATTCCTTGCAATACTGGTTTTTGCTGCGGATATCCGAATACTAAATCTTGTACTTCAATTGTTGGCATCACTTTGAGATTAGTCAATTTTTATTAGCCTCGATTTTTGGATTAAGAGTTTTTAACCGCAGAGGGCGCAGAGAGCGCAGAGAGGGGAGGGGAAGGGATTCTGCAAAAAGTTACCAGTTACGGTAAGAAGCTGTTGTTAATCCGGCTGCGGTTACAATTGTGACTGTGAGCCAGAGTCGCTCTTTTGGTGTCGATTTTGAGTCGGCGGGCAAACTTCCTTGATAGCCGCGAATTAGCATGGCTGCGTGTACTCTTTCCGCCCGATCGAGACTTCGCAAATAAAGGGCTCCGATCATGGAAGCACTGGCGTAGCGCAGCCATCCTCCGGCGCCGGACAAGCCTCGGAGTTGGGCGGATATTTTCATGCGGTTGACTTCGGTCAGCAGGATTTCTAAGTATTGTCCCGCTAAAAGTACAATCTCTTGCAAACCTGCTGGTAAGGGCAATCCTTTGAGGGCGATTCCGAAACTGTGGGGCGGCAAAGTTAGCAGAAAACTGTTCATAATTAGCAGGCAAATTAGGGAGCGCAGCAACAGAAAACTGGCGCGTTCCCAACCTTGGGGCAGCACTAATAAGGAGAGAAAAAGCAATTCTGCTCCCAACAGTTGCGCTAGGGTTCGCACCGGAGCCCTGAGCCAAAACGACCAAAAAAGTGCGATCGCCCCATAAATCGCCAGCCACAGCCAAGCGCCTGTCTTCATAAAACCAATACCGATGACAATTATGAGAGACAGACGCAATCGGAAAGGTATGGAGAATTTAAGCATTTTTAGGTTTAACCAACTGAGCAATCCCAAAAGCCGCGCCGAAACAGACAGCAGAGCCTAAAACTCCAGCAATGCTAGTACCTATAGGCTGTTCTTCTAATCCTTTAACACTGTAATTAGCTAAAGGAGTAGGATTTTCGATCGCCACAGATTCTTTATCTTTAAAGCCGTATTTTTCGGCTACCGCTTCTAACCCGTCGGGCCAACTTGAAGCGAACAGCGAAAGCACCCCCGAAATTAATAACACTCCGATTACTGGCACTACCCATTTCTGCAATTGCGGCTGTTCTCCCGGCAGTAAATCCGGCCGTACTTTGACGAGATAAGTTAAAACGCCGCCTGTAATTACCCCTTCGCCAATGCCAATTAAAATATGTACGCCTACCATTGCTGGCAATGCGATATTGAGCGGTACTGTACCAGAAATTGCGAGTTCGATCGCCACACAAATAGAAGCAGCAACGACGCTGAGGGCGGCGGCGATGCCCGCGGCTAAGGGCAAACGATTTCTGGAACCTCCCAAGAGTTGCTGCAACGGCTGCAACAGCCACCAGCCCACCCAAATGCCAACTAGCCCCATGTTAAAAATATTGGCTCCCAGGGCGGTGATGCCCCCGTCGGCAAACAAGACGCTTTGAATTATAAAAACCGTGCTCATCGCCAGAGTTGCCGCCCAAGGGCTCCCCAAAACGACGGATGCCAGCGCCCCTCCCAACAAGTGCCCGCTGGTGCCGCCGGCTACCGGAAAGTTGATCATTTGGGCAGCAAACACGAAAGCTGTGGTTAAGCCCATGATTGGGGCTTGCCGCAGTCCAAGACTGGCGCGGGTTCGATTCAGGGCAACCGCAATCACTGCTGCACTTGCTATGCCGGTGGCAATGGCTACTGGAGGTGAAAGAAAACCATCAGGTATGTGCATTGATGTATCCCAAACGAGAGAACTTCCAACCTTTTAGTCAACTATTTTTTACAAAAATTTACAATCCCCTGTGGGGGTATTCGTGCCGGCGGGCGATCGGGGGATTTGCGGCGGGCGATCGCTTATTCGCTATAGATTAGCGCCTCACGGGCAGAATTTTGAGGATGAGAAATTTTACATTAAATCATCCTGAAGAATTATTCGGATATTTTACAGACAGCCTGCACATTGAAGCTTTTTGATAAGAATTATCAATATTTATTTACAGATTCACAAGCAAAATGTATTCACCGTCAAGCTCAAACAAAAATATTAAAAAAATCTAAAGAATTAACCGAACATCCCTAATGGGTTTTATTCTCATTTCTTGAGAATTAATTGCATTAAGTTTTTGACGACAGCAGCAGTGAAATTGCCCGATCGCTAATCAAAGCCAAAATATTGCGTGTTTTTGAAACTAAAAACTCCGAATTATTGCTAGTTATACCAATTCTCGCCTCCAGAAAGCAACAATGATGAGTGTGGGTTTGTCTGCTGAAATATTGTGTAAGGTGCGTCGCTCAAAAATTGTGGATATTATTTAAGATTTAAGGGTGGCGACGCACCCGGAGCGATATTGTTGCATGAGTTTTGAGAATTAGTATTAATATAGTTATTGGTTTCCGTCACAGCTATAGCGGTTCTCAAGTAAGTGAGGTACGTAGTTGGGCTTTAGCCCTCCGATCGTGCTTATGCAGTAAGTGAGGTAAGTGCCTAACAACTCCAATTACCAATTATCAGTCATACTCATCTACCTGAGAAGAGCTATATGTACTGGCATCCTCTCTTTCCCTATTTACCGTTACATTAGGTAATGTGAGGTTTGATAATGGAAACCCAAAATAAGGCACTCCCAGCCAGGGAGATGCACAAAATAGTTTGGGTTAGCGTCGGAGTTGTGATTCTTTTCTTTGTGACTTATCCCATCGCAATGTGGCGTTAGTCAAAAAGAAAAGTTTCGCGATTTTCACGTCAAGTCTTTGACAATTGAGGGGCAAAATCCCGCTAAGCTAGCAGATGCTAATGCTGTTGGTAATTGGCTGGCCCAATCAGCTATTGCGAGTAGCAGTGCGCTTCCGGCTATGTTTACTGAGAGTCAAAAAAAGTTGCCTGAAAAGTCTCCTGATGTTGCACCTTTTACGAATAAGTCTTCTGAAACGGCTATTGCGAGTAGCCCTACAGATCGGACTGTCGAAGCTGCACCTGTATCAGCGGGCCTGCAAGAAGTTCAGACGATCTATCGAACAAATCAGACAGCAGAAATTACCGATCGCGCTAAACTAGATGAGTTAGCTCTCAAAGTCTACGATCGCATAAATTAGACTTGGCAAACTAGCCCTACTTTCACTCAAAATCTAGTCTGTAGGGTCAGTGCAAGTCAAGATGGGGCGATCGGCAACTTCGATCCCCTGAATCAACCAGCCAAGGATTACACCCAACAAACTCCTTTGCCAAATCTGCTCAAATCTGCCGAGACTAGCAACAGCAGCAGTGCACCACCAGTCGCTAAGTTTACTGTAGTATTTGCTCTTACTGGAACCTTAGAAGTTAACCCGTAACTCACATACAACACCTATCCGGTAATGTGCAAACTGTGCGCCTTAATTTTACTTTTTAACTTAAATGTGATATTATAAGCAGCGCCCTGTAGGGTATTCTACATCTAAAACAACAAATGAAAGAACTTGACGAGAAAAAAACCCAAGAACTGCTATGCACCATCATGGAATGGGAACTAGCAGGAGTCGTGCGCTACACCCACTATGCACTCATGGTGACAGGGCCAAACCGGATTCCCATCGTACAGTTTTTTAAAGCACAAGCAACCGAATCCCTACTCCACGCCCAACAAGCCGGAGAAATTTTAACAGGTTTAGAAGGGCATCCCACCCAAAAAATTGCTACGATCGAAGAAACCTACAAACACTCAGTAAAAGACCTTTTGGAAGAAAGTCTCAATCACGAAAAAAAAGCGCTCAAAAAGTATAAATCTTTACTTGAAGTAGTGACAAACTCCAGCGTTTATCTGGAAGAATATGCCCGCAGTCTGATTGGACAAGAAGAATTGCACCAAGTAGAACTAAAAAAAATGCTGCGGGATTTTAGTTGATTTAGTCATTAAGCTGTTCGGCATTTAAAGGAGGATAGTAGGGTGCGTCAGTAAATAAGCGTTTCCATGTATAGTAAGTGTTCTAGCTGACGCACCTTACCTGGGGATCGTTAATGGTTTAAATGCTCCACAGCTTAGTCCTTAGTCCTTAGTTACTCCCGAACCGCCTTAAAAGTACCCGCTCCTTCTCTTCTTTCTATTCCTTAGCGTCCTTCGCGCCTTCGCGGTTCAAGAATTTGATATTCTGCCAGCGCTAAAACAAAAGTTGCTAAGGACTAAGGACTAACTACAAATTAGCAGTTATCAAAAAATGAATTTTACTGAAGCCATCCCAACTTTTGTAATTACCCTCCGCGAAGGCGTTGAAGCCGCTTTAGTCGTGGGAATTGTGCTAGCTTGCTTAAAAAAATCAGAGCAAAGTCACCTCAATTCTTGGGTTTATACAGGTATCGCAGCCGGCATTGCTGCTAGCGCTTGTGTAGGTGCATTATTCAATCAGTTACTCTACGCGCTATCAACATCAAATCTGCCTTACGCACCAGTAATTAAGCAACTGCTCGAAGGTTCTCTGGGAATTGTTGCCATAGTAATGCTAAGCTGGATGCTCATTTGGATGACTCAGCAAGCGCGCTTTCTCAAAGCTGAAGTGGAAGGGGCAGTTACAGCAGCTTTGAAAGAAAATACTAATGCTGGCTGGGGCGTATTCGGCTTAATTTTTATCGCCGTACTTCGCGAAGGTTTTGAAACAGTTATATTTGTCAGCGCTCAATTTCAACAAGGTTTAACTCCGGCTTTAGGTGCTTTGGGCGGTTTGCTTGGGGCTGCGATCGTTGGCGCGCTAATCTTCAAGTGGGGCGTCAAAATTGATATTCGCCTGTTTTTCAAGTTTATGGGGATTTTGTTGCTGCTAATTGTAGCGGGTTTAGCAGTATCTGCACTCAAACATTTTGACCAAGCTGCTGCCATTTTGTCGCAAACGGATAGCAAGTATGCACCTATTTGTGTTTATTTCGATCGCACTGCACAACTCCACTCCTGTATTTTAGGGCCCCTCGTGTGGAATGCAGAGGCAGTTTTGCCCGATCGGCAATTTCCCGGAGTCCTTCTCAAAGCACTATTTGGATACAGAGATCGACTTTATCTCATCCAAGCGATCGGTTATGCTATATTCTCAGTCACCGTCGGCAGTCTTTATTTCCAAAAATTAGGCCGGGGCCCCACTGTTTCCCCCAAAAATACTCAGTCGGCTCCAGAATCAACTCTTTCTCAGTAAATCTTTCTCAGTAGTTTTGACGGCGTAGTTGTGACGGCGATTGTTATATCGTTTCCGGTTGCATCGGAATCATAAAATCGAGTCAACAGTTAACACTCAACCATTCAGGTTTTCGACCCGCCCGTCAACAGTCAACCGATTTGAGATTTGAGATTTGAGATTTTTAACAGTCAACAGTCAACCGATTTGAGATTTGAGATTTTTAACAGTTAACAGTCAACAGTCAACAGTCAACAGTCAACAGTCAACAGTCAACAATCACCTGACGGTGCAACCGGAATTGATATTACAGCTTATTTCACTGCTTTTAACGCGATCCCCAAAAATATTGCCCCAGTTTCAAAAATCGGCCCCAAATTTTCGGGTTTGTGAATTGACTTATTGATATTTGTATGATAGCATTTAATAATGGGAATATTGACATTTTTAAAAAAAAATACTTATATTTCTATTATTATAGAATACAGTCAATACCCCAAAAATGCAAGGGCTAAGCCTCAAAAAAAACAAAATTTTTCTCAACCTCAAAAACTCGATAAATCTCCAGCCGTAGAGTGGGCGATCGTCGAAAATATTTACAGGAGTACAGAACACAGAGAAGTCGCGCCCGCCAACAAAAAATCTACCCCAGGCAAGATTTAGGGCAAACAGTCTTTATGATAGACACCCTTAGCGCTTATAATTAGTACAACAATTTTTACATAGCTCAAAAGCTCTTAATCAACCTTATAATCCTTAATGAAGCTTAAAATTAAAAAATTGTTCGTTAAAGTTACCTGGAACCCCCAGAAGGCTGTAGGCTCTGCCATTCGGTTAGCGGTGAGATAAATAATGATGCCTCGGATACTTGTTATTGATGATGACGCGGCGATCGCCGAACTCGTAGCCGTCAACCTAGAAATGGCTGGCTACGAAGTCACCCAAGCTGAAGACGGCATCAAAGGTCAGGCACTAGCCATACAAATGCTCCCCGACCTGATCGTGCTAGACCTGATGCTGCCTAGAGTAGACGGATTCACAGTGTGTCAGCGTTTGCGGCGCGACGATCGCACAGCCGACATTCCCGTCTTGATGTTGACCGCCTTAAGTCAAACTCAAGACAAAGTAGAAGGCTTCAACTCCGGCGCCGACGATTATCTGACCAAACCCTTTGAACTAGAAGAGATGCTGGCGCGAGTGCGAGCCTTGCTGAGGCGCACAGACCGCATCCCCCAAGCTGCCAAACACTCCGAAATCCTGAATTACGGCCCGCTGACCCTTGTCCCCGAAAGGTTTGAAGCTGTTTGGTACGTTCAGACAGTCAAACTGACTCACCTAGAGTTCGAGTTACTGCACTGCTTGCTCCAGCGCCACGGTCAGACAGTCTCTCCCAGCGAAATTCTCAAAGAAGTCTGGGGCTACGACCCCGACGACGACATCGAAACTATTCGCGTACACATCAGACACCTGAGAACCAAGATGGAACCCGATCCCCGCCATCCTCGGTACATCAAAACCGTATACGGGGCGGGTTATTGCCTGGAGTTGCCCAACAACGAGCAAGTAGCCGAGGAAACCAAATCCTCTGCTTGAGCGATCGGGCCCGATGCCACAAGCAATTACAAATCTAGCTAAAAAAGCCTGGGAACACTTGCTCTCAGGCTTTTGATTTGAAATGTCCGTGCCACTCAATCCCTAGACATTAATAAAATTTTTTATCAATAAATCTATAAATATTTACTGACTCTCAACCTAGACCAGTAATCAAGCTTGTGCGAGCCGATCGCTCAAACCCCCCTAAAACATTAGCTTTAAGCTCTTTTGGGCGAGTGGTTTACATATCTTAACTAAAAAAAGTGAAAAAAATTATCAAAAAGACTTGACTAACCAACCAAAATTGTTGATTATCTATATCAATAAGCCGCAAAAGCTTAAGACTCAACTGACATCTTTCTCAAGAGGTAAATCGCCGTGACAAGCATGGCAAAAAAATCCTTCCCAGCCGAAGGAGAATCCTTTCCCTGGTGGGCCGGCAACGCCCGCTTAACCAACCTTTCCGGTCGTTTGCTGGGCGCTCACGTCGCCCACTCCGGCCTCATCGTCCTCTGGGCGGGAGCCTATACCCTGTTTGAGTTTTCCCGCTTCAACCCAGAATTGCCCATGTACGAACAAGGCTTAATTCTGCTGCCCAACCTAGCCAGACTCGGCTTGGGCGTCGGTGCCGGAGGCAAAATTGTCGATACCTATCCGTACTTCGCCGTTGGCGCGATTCACCTAATCAGCTCAGCCTTTCTCGGTTTCGGCGGCATCTTCCACTCCCTCAAAGGGCCAGAAACCCTCGAAGAAAGAACTCCTTTCTTCGGCTACAGATGGGAAGACAAAGACAAAATGACCACCATCTTGGGCATCCACCTAGTTTTGTTAGGTATCGGTGCCTTCTTGTTGGTGGCCAAAGCAATGTATTTCGGTGGTTTATATGATACCACGATCGGGCAAGTGCGGGTAATTTCGGAACCCACACTCAACCCCGCTGTCATTTTCGGCTACCTGTTCGGTGCAGGTGGCAAACACTGGCTCGCCGCCGTTGACAACCTCGAAGATGTTGTCGGCGGACATATTTGGGTAGCAATCCTCTGCATTGCCGGCGGCCTGTGGCACATTCGCACTCAACCTTTTGCTTGGACGGAGCGCCTCTTCATCTGGTCAGGAGAAGCTTACCTCTCCTACAGTCTCGGCGCCCTAGCCTTAATGGGCTTCATCGCCACCTACTTTGTGTCGGTCAACACCCTAGTCTACCCAGAGGAATTCTACGGGCCGGCCCTCAAAATCGGCTTCGAGCAGTTTCCCTACTTCCACAGCGAAGGAATGCTGACCTCCCGCGTCTGGTTGGCTAACACCCACTTCTGGCTCGCCTTCTTCGTCCTGCAAGGACATTTCTGGCACGCCCTGCGAGCAGCAGGATTCGACTTCCGCCAAGGCAAAGTCGTGCAGCCAATGCGCGAAGACATCCAGCCAGGGGGCGGCCCAATTGCAGCCAGTCCAGCCAGTTAACCGCATCAGGAGGAAAGCAAAAATGCAAGCAATAGCAGATCCGAATTTAATTCCAGAGCCGGAAAAGTCAGAAAGAGAGTACGGCTGGTGGGCCGGCAACGCCCGCTTCATTGACCTTTCAGGGCGAATTTTGGGAGCTCACGTAGCTCACGCAGGTTTGATCGTACTCTGGGCCGGGGCAATGACCCTGTTTGAACTCTCGAATTTCGACCCAGAGTTGCCGATGTACGACCAAGGTTTAATCCTGCTGCCGCACTTGGCAAGTTTGGGTTTTGGAGTAGGAAAAGCAGGTCAAATTATTGATACCTATCCCTACTACGTCATCGGAGTTTTGCATCTAATTAGCTCTACCGTTCTCGGTGCAGGCGGGCTTTACCATTCCTTGCTCGGCCCGAAAGTATTGCCGCAAAACAAAACTTTCTTCGGTTCTTTCGGCTACGACTGGGAAGACAAAGACAAGATGACAACCATCATCGGCATTCACCTATTGCTGTTAGGTGCTGGTGCTTGGTTGTTGGTGGCAAAAGCCTTATTTTGGGGCGGTCTTTACGATCCCCACGTTGCTGACGTGCGGATAATTAGCGAACCGACGCTCAATCCCGCCCGCATTTTTAGCTATCTCTTGCCCGTACACGGCCCGGAAGGAATGGCAGCAGTTGACAACTTAGAAGATGTTGTCGGCGGTCACATTTATGTTGGCTTGCTCTGCATTCTTGGCGGTTTCTGGCATATCTTTACCAAGCCTTTTGCTTGGGCCCAGCGAGTGCTTTTTTGGTCTGGGGAAGCTTACCTTTCTTACAGTTTGGGCGCTCTGGCTTATATGGGCTTTTTGGCAGCCTACTTCGTGACTGTAAATGACACGGTTTATCCAGAGGTTTTCTACGGCCCTGTGGGTTTGACCGGTCCAGATGCAGCCGTTGTTTCTTCGCGGACTTGGCTGGCAACAACTCACTTTGTCTTGGCGATTTTGGCGCTTTCGGGTCACATCTGGCACGCGCTGCGCGTTCGGACAAAAGCGGCGGGGTTTGATTTTCGATCGGGCGAATTTGTAACGGCAACTGCCCGCAATGTTGAAAAGTCCGATCGGGTTCAAGCTCAACCCGCAGCAGCAGTAAGTTTTTCCGATGTGACTGTAACTTTTTTGCGGAATTTGCCGATTTACCGCAAAGGATTGTCTCCCATAGTCAGGGGATTAGAAGTTAGTTTGGCTCACGGCTATTTCCTGGTAGGAGCTTTTGCAGTATTGCTGCCTTTACAAGAAAAAGGTTTAGCACCTCTAGCAGCATTGCTGGCAACTCTGGCATTAGTCTTGATTTTGGCAATGGGCCTCTCCATTTACGAGAATCGGAACATCGAAGCAGGTAAAGTTTTTTACTGGCACAAAACGCCGGAAGATTGGAGTTTATTCCGGGGCGGTTTGGTGATGGGAGGTACTAGCGGAGCCTTCCTTGCCTATTTGCTGCTAGACAATTTTGCTGGCATTGATGCAATTTTCAGAGGTGTTGTGAACTGAGTTCAAATCCGCAATGCTAAATAACTGGGTTTCTGCCTGCTAGGCGCTCTCTAATACATTCCAGAAATCCGGTTTCTCTTCAAGTCTTAGCTCAATTTCTGTCACACCAGACCAAGACAACAAGGAAATACAAAACGATGCAAACTTACGACAATCCCAACGTTAAATATGACTGGTGGGCCGGCAACGCCCGCTTCGCCAATCTTTCGGGATATTTCATTGCCGCTCACGTCGCTCAAGCAGCTTTAATTACTTTCTGGGCAGGAGCATTTACTCTGTTTGAACTGTCTCGCTACAACCCAGCAATCCCTATGGGCGAACAGGGGTTAATTTTGCTGCCCCACTTAGCTACTCTCGGTTTAGGTGTAGGATCTGGCGGCAACATTGTGGATACTTATCCGTATTTTGTAGTCGGAGTTGTCCACCTTATTTCATCTGCTGTTTTAGGTGCCGGTGCTTTATTTCACACCTTTAAAGCGCCTAAAAATTTGAAAGATGCTAAAGGTCATGCCGCCAAGTTCCACTTTGAATGGGAAGACCCTAAAAAGCTGGGTTTCATCTTAGGACACCACCTGATTTTCCTGGGCGCGGGCGCGCTGCTGCTGGTAGCAAAAGCGATGTTTTTTGGCGGTTTGTACGACTCGACAATTCACGAAGTCCGCACTGTTGTGAGTCCTACTCTCGATCCGTTAGTTATCTACGGCTATCAAACTCATTTTGCTAGTGTTGACAATTTGGAAGATTTAGTTGGCGGTCACATTTATGTCGGCATTATGCTGATTCTCGGTGGCATTTGGCACATCGTCAAAGAGCCTCTTCCTTGGGCAAAGCGAGTGTTAAGTTTCTCTGGGGAAGCTATTCTGTCTTACTCTCTCGGCGGTATTGCTTTAGCAGGGTTTACAGCGGCTTATTTCTGTGCGGTTAATACCTTGGCTTATCCGGTTGAATTCTACGGGCCTGTGCTAGATGTCAAGCTGGGTGTTAGCCCCTATTTTGCAGATACGATCGAACTGCCGATGGGCGCTCACACTCCCCGCTGCTGGCTGGCAAATGCTCATTTCTTCTTAGCTTTCTTCTGCTTGCAAGGTCATCTGTGGCACGCTCTGCGGGCGATCGGCTTCAATTTTAAGCAAGTTGAAACTTCCTTGAATGAGTTAGGAACTGAGTCGTAAGACTTGAGAATTTGCAGGAAATTTGTTTTTCCTGCAAAGACTGCGGCGGGCAACAATACTCAAGTTATAAATTGCCCGCCAAGCTATAATTTTACAAGGTAAAAAGCTGTGACAATTGCTAACATTAATGACTTTGGAACTGATGGAAATAATGTTAAGTGGTGGCTTGGTAACGCCCGCTTAACTGAATTGTCGGGTAGGTTGTTGGGTGCTCATGTCGCTCACGCAGGTTTGATTATGTTTTGGGCGGGATCAACTACTATTTCGGAAGTTACTCGCTTTGTACCAGACACGCCGATGTACGAGCAAAACCTGACTTTACTGCCGCATTTAGCAACTTTAGGTTGGGGTGTTGGTGCTGGGGGTGCGGTGATTGATACTTATCCTTATTTTGCGATCGGCATATTGCATTTAGTCGCATCGGCGGTGTTGGGTGCGGGAGGTCTTTTTCATGTGTTTCGCGGCCCTGCGATTTTGCACAACGGCGGCGGAATTGCTCCTCTGTTTCACTATGAATGGAATGACGCTAAGAAGCTGGGATTTATTTTGGGAAGTCACTTAATTGTTTTGGGATTGGGTGCTTTTTTGCTAGTGATGAAAGCGATGAGTTTTGGGGGTATTTATGATAGTGCGATCGGCGATGTTCGCCTGATTGCTAATCCTAATTTGAATCCGGCAACAATTTTTGGCTATCTGTTTGGATTTGCTAACGGCGGCTGGACAATCCTGGGAATGGCTGCTGTTAATAATTTGGAGGATGTTATTGGTGGTCACATTTGGATTGGTGCAATGTTAATTGCAGGTGGCGTGTGGCACACTCGCGTTGAGCCTTTTCCTTGGGCAAAGCGACTTTTAATTATTAATGCCGATGCTATTCTTGCTTACAGTTTGGGGGGTTTGGCTTTTATGGCTTTTGTTTCCTGTGCTTTTGCGGGATATAACACGACTGTTTATCCTGTGGAATTCTACGGGAGCGATCGGCTCGCATTGACAAATGCACAATTTTTCTTGGGTATCACAGCGCTTGCCGGTCACATTTGGCACGCTTGTCGCGCCCGCCTTAATATAAGCTGAATGCTATTTAAGCAAGATAAGCAAGATAAGCAAGAAACAAAGTTAAAGTTTCTTGCTTAAATTACATCAGTTTTGGATTTGTAGGTACCAAGAGAGAAAATTAGTCTATGAGTGTTTTTATTTGCTGTTTCTGTATCGTGACTGCGACCGTTCTGTTTTTGTGGAGTGTTGCAGTAGCGCTGCGAGAAGGAGTCCATCAAATTCGGCGACTGCATCAAATTCCGTGTTCGGATTGCGAGTTTTTTACTAATGACTACCGCCTCAAGTGTACTGTGCGGCCGTGCGTTGCTTGTACTGAGGAGGCGATCGGCTGTACTGACTTTGAACCGAAAACTTGTTTAGCCAATTCTTGTCAGCAACATTGCTCAAAGCTTCACAAAGCTTACATAGAAATACCGACAACTAATCCTCCAGTTACACGTTTACCAACAGGGATAAGTAGCTAAAGCCATTAATGATGAATCACTCCATTCTTCTTTCTTCACGAAATCTTTCTTACTTCTTTTTTATTTCTTCAAGAATATGAATTTATACAGCGCAAACTCACTCAAAGTCGAACTCAACCAGAGAGGCTGCCGCCTGACTCCCCAGCGAGAAACTATTTTGAGTGTCTTTCAAAATCTGCGGCAAGGTCATCATTTAAGTGCGGAAGAATTATACAAGACTTTGCAGAATCAAGGAGAACGAATTGGCTTGTCTACTGTCTACCGAACGCTGCACTTATTAGCAAGAATTGGGATTTTGCGTGAACTAGAATTAGCAGAAGGACACAAACATTACGAACTAAATTTGCCGGAGTTGCACCATCACCACCATCTGGTTTGCATTCAGTGTCACAAAACCTTTGAATTTAGCGATGAATCAATTTTAAGAATTGGCAAAAAGCAAGTTGAAAAAGCTGGTGTAGAACTGCTTGACTGTCAATTAACTGTGCGATCTGTTTGTTTGGAAGCGCTGCGGGAGGGATGGCCTTCTTTGTTGCCGAGCAATTGGTTGTGTCCAAGATATCATTCAGAAATGGAAGATAACATTAGCTGACTAAATTGACATAACTAAGCGCTCAAGCGAACCTACAAACTATGTACAGCAATTCTGTCATAGTCGGGTTCCGTTATGTTTAATATTCCGGGGCTGTAACTATGTTTTTTAATAAAAAAAACATAGTTACAGCCCGCGCTAAGAGTAAAAAACAACCGGAACGCTTGAGTTTTGTGCGTAAGTCTTGTCTCTGAAAAAACATCGTTACAGCTCTCCCCCCTTGTATAAAAAACCGATTTATTGATTTTTTATGCGTAATATCAAGTCCGGTTATTTACGGATAATAAAATTATTTGCGATCGATTTTTAGGAGTTTGAGGAATTCCGCAGTCACTAAGCTGTCGCGCATTTAAATTGTATTTTTGGGCGGGCGGGACGCCCACCCCACAAGAGTTTGATTGTTTTTTGACATACAATTTAAATACTGAACAGCTTACCAAATTAATTATAATTATTTAACTGGACTTGATATAAGTATTGTTTGACTTAAAACACATCGCAAAAAAAAAGCTCCTTTGTCCGAGGAGCCACCGTATCAGTTATACAGAATAAGCTTTAGCAATCAAGCAACCTCCGCATCGCAACCTTGGTGTTCCATCCGAAATACATTCGCGTACAAACTAGCAACAATCTGTTTGCCTTCCTGCGTCAATTGCAAGTAACCTAGAGATTCGCTGATGTGAGGATAAATGCCGCTCCAGTAAAACTTAGAGTAACTTTGCAGCAAGTCGCCCGGATGTCGGTATCCCAAAACTTTAGAAGCACCGCTTTCTTCCAACTCGTAAAACAGCGCGCCAATTTTCTGCAAATACTGCGGGTTGCTGAGCTGACCTATCAAGTCAGCACCTCGAACTAAACTAGAGTAATTAACTGCATCCTCCTCAGTGTTACCGTCAAGCACCGAGAAACGAGTCTGTTCTATGTTATGTTTAATTATCTCAGCATTAATTAGCTTGTGGTTGCCGAAGCGCTCGTCAATGAACAGTTTTGCTCTGTCAACTCGGTAAGGAGCTAGGCTGGCCGCTGTTGCACCGGGAGAAAGTGCAATTCTCATGCCATCTTTTCCCGTAGCATACAATCCTTCTGATTCCTTGTCTTGCCGGCAAACTCCTTTGACATATCCGATGTCTTGGCATAGCAGAGAAATGATGTAGTGCAGCCAGTTTTCGCAGGAGACTCCGCCCTTGCGAATGTGTTTTCCCCGCAAGATTTCTTGACCGACTAAGGTAATGCAAATGGCGTGTTCTACATTGTGATAAAGAGCGTCGCTGTTGGCGATGTTTTCTAATGCCATTGCCCCCACCCAGGCAATAATGTCGGCATAATCTGATTTGTACCCTCCGTAAGTGCGGCTGTACCCGTTCTGAAGTTGTTCGATGAAAGCCTCGATTAGCAGTTCTGTAGAATTAAACATACCCAATCCTTTTAACTTAATATTGCTTTTCAAGAGCCGTGAATCTATTTTGGATTCCTCTAATGTTATGGATGAGATTTTAACTCACAACTCATGCACCCCGTGCGTTGTTCGCGCTCGTGTGGCAATCTCAAAACTCATTGACGCCGCAACGCCCGGAGAGTCACGAAGCAATCTCGTGCGCGCACTCTAAACTCCCAAGCAACTCAATCCATCACTGACACCCATCCACGCCGTACTGCATAGAGCAGCCTGCTGACAATTTTTCGCTCGTCTGAACTTCTTAAACTATGAGAATTAATTGCGTATTGAATTTGGTGGAACACAGCCCGATCGATCTTACGGGATTTCCAAATGTTCAAGTAAAGTTCGGAAATTCCATATTCAAGAATATAAGCTTTGGTTGTCATCTGCGGTCAACTCAATGTATATTTCTTATTGTCCGGCAATTTTAGATAACTTTATGTGATATCGATCGACCAAAGACTGTGATCGAAGACTGTGATGCGATCGCCGGCTGGACTTGATAGGCGTCTCCGAAAAATGGTGATTCGATCGAAATATCGCGATATTTCCATCCTCATAAATTTTGCTGACGGTTGTGACAATCTTTGTGACAATCATAGTTGCGCCTAAATTATATGATGTCACATACCATTGGCCCGTTGCCGTCGCCCCTCACAACTTGCAGCAAGGAAGTTCGATCGCCCGCCGTGCAAATTTCTTGCCAAAGAAAGTCGCGTCGTGTACAATATAGAGTCTGGTATCCTCACTTACCCATAATTATTTTCATTCATCCCGTCCCCCTAGAGGGGAAGGGACTTTCAGTGCGGATGCCGCTAAATCACTATACTCAGCAAAAAGCTAGAAATGCCGTAACTCATGCCCACTATTCAGCAACTCATCCGTTCAGCACGGGAACAAACGCAGAAAAAAACCAAATCGCCAGCTCTCAAGAGTTGCCCCCAGCGCCGGGGAGTTTGCACCAGAGTGTACACGACCACCCCGAAAAAACCCAACTCAGCGCTGCGGAAGGTGGCTCGGGTACGGCTGACCTCTGGTTTTGAAGTGACAGCCTACATCCCAGGGATCGGTCACAACTTGCAAGAACACTCGGTAGTAATGATCCGGGGCGGTCGGGTAAAAGATTTGCCCGGAGTTAGATACCACATCATTCGCGGTACATTAGACACCGCCGGGGTGAAAGACCGCAAGCAGGGTCGTTCCAAATACGGGGCCAAGCGTCCTAAAGAGAAAAAATAACACGGATCTCGCCCGATCGTCGGGGTTGGGAAGCAACCATAAATCCGATCGCGCCGACCGATCGCACCCTCGACCGTCATCGAGAGCGGATCTGAAAACCCCAAACTCAATCATTCAAAATCAAAAATCCCAAATAGAACTATGTCTCGCCGCACAGTTATTCAAAAACGTCCAGTTCCACCAGATCCAACCTACAACAGCCGGTTGGTAAGCATGATGGTGAGACGGATCATGCAGCACGGCAAAAAATCCGTGGCCTCCAGCATCGTCTACGACGCCCTCAAAACCATCCAAGAACGGACAGGGGCCGAACCGCTAGACTTGTTTGAAAAAGCAGTCAAAAACGCTACACCCCTAGTCGAAGTCAAGGCCCGCCGGGTAGGTGGCGCCACCTACCAAGTGCCGATGGAAGTGCGTTCCGATCGCGGTACCACCCTCGCTCTACGCTGGCTGATCAGATTTGCCCGCGCCCGCACCGGCCGCTCGATGGCCGCCAAGCTAGCCAACGAACTGATGGATGCAGCTAACGAAACAGGCAGTGCCATTCGCAAGCGCGAAGAAACACACCGCATGGCCGAAGCTAACAAGGCTTTTGCTCACTACCGGTACTAATTGCCAACTCGGGCATGGAGAAGAGCGCGATCGTGCGGTATAAAAGCATCGGGCGAGAAATTGGCAAGTGTAAATTTTGAGTGTTGAGATTGCTTCCCTTGGCGCAGTTGCGATCGCGCAAGCAAACTCAACACTCCCAAAATCAAAATTCACGCACTCTCTGAATCCTCCATGTCGCATCCTTAATATTTTTGTAAACAAATCTTGCAAAAAATATTAAAATGTAACAATAAGCTCCAGAGACTTTTGTAAGTCGCTGGGGAGTGCAAAATAGGGTTACTGTGTAGTATAATAGTATTATAACAGCAACACAAGATTAAGGAGGTAGCTGTGGCACGTACCGTCCCGCTAGAAAAAACTCGCAACATCGGCATCGCAGCCCACATCGACGCGGGCAAAACAACAACAACTGAAAGAATTCTGTTCTATTCAGGCATGGTTCACAAAATGGGTGAAGTGCACGAGGGAACAGCAGTCACTGACTGGATGGAGCAAGAGCGGGAGCGGGGAATTACGATTACTGCCGCTGCTATCACCACCAGTTGGAAAGATTACAAAATCAACATCATCGACACTCCCGGACACGTAGACTTCACGATCGAAGTCGAACGCTCGATGCGAGTGCTCGACGGAGTGATCGCAGTGTTCTGCTCGGTAGGGGGAGTGCAGCCGCAATCCGAAACAGTTTGGCGACAAGCCGATCGGTACCACGTACCTCGGATTGTGTTCGTCAACAAAATGGATCGGATGGGTGCAAACTTCTATAAAGTCCACGCCCAAATTCGCGATCGAATGAGAGCGAACGCCGTACCCATCCAAATCCCGATCGGCAGCGAAGAAAACTTCCGGGGAATTGTAGACATAGTGCAAATGAAAGCCTATATCTACAACAACGACACGGGAACCGACATCGAGGAAGTAGAAATCCCCGATGAAGTAAAAGAGCTCGCGGCAGAATACCGCACCAAGCTGATCGAATCCGTAGCAGAAACCAGCGACGCCCTCACCGAGAAATACCTCGAAGGCGAAGAGTTAACAGAAGCAGAAATTCGTGCAGCTTTGCGAACAGGCACGATCTCTGGCACGATCGTCCCCATGCTGTGCGGTTCTGCCTTCAAAAACAAAGGCGTTCAGTTGTTGTTGGATGCAGTGATCGACTACCTGCCGTCGCCATTGGAAGTTCCCCCAATTCAAGGACTCCTGCCCAACGGCGACACCGCAGAACGATTTGCAGACGACAGCGCGCCCCTGTCAGCCCTGGCATTCAAAATCATGGCTGACCCCTACGGCAGGCTGACTTTCGTTAGGGTTTACTCGGGTATCCTCAAAAAAGGCACCTACGTCCTCAACTCCACCAAGGACAAAAAAGAGCGGGTTTCTCGCTTAATTGTCCTCAAAGCTGACGATCGCATAGAAGTTGAGGAACTCCGAGCCGGAGACTTGGGAGCAGCCTTGGGTTTGAAAGACACCTTCACCGGCGACACCCTCTGCGAAGAAGGAGCGCCAGTGATTCTGGAATCTCTGTTTATTCCAGAGCCAGTCATCTCCGTGGCTGTCGAACCCAAAACCAAACAAGACATGGAGAAGCTCTCCAAAGCCCTCCAGTCGCTCTCGGAAGAAGACCCCACCTTCCGAGTCAACGTTGACCCAGAAACCAACCAGACAGTCATCGCCGGCATGGGCGAACTGCACCTGGAAATTCTGGTAGACAGGATGCTGCGGGAATTCAAAGTAGAAGCCAACGTGGGTCAGCCGCAAGTAGCCTACCGCGAAACCATTCGCAAAGCCGTCCGCGCCGAAGGTAAATTTATCCGCCAAAGCGGCGGTAAAGGTCAGTACGGTCACGTCGTGATCGAACTAGAACCCACCGAAGTGGGAACCGGCTTTGAATTTGTCTCCAAAATTGTCGGCGGCACTGTACCCAAAGAGTACATCGGCCCGGCAGAACAAGGGATGAAAGAAGCGTGCGAATCAGGTATTGTAGCAGGATATCCCGTGATAGACCTCAAAGCTACTATGGTAGACGGGTCTTTCCACGACGTAGATTCCTCAGAAATGGCATTTAAGATCGCCGGTTCAATGGCGATCAAAGAAGCAGTGATGAAGGCGTCGCCCGTGCTGCTAGAGCCTATGATGAAAGTAGAGGTTGAAGTTCCCGAAGATTACATCGGGAACGTCATCGGAGACCTCAACTCGCGTCGGGGTCAGATCGAGGGTCAAGAGACGGATCAGGGGATTGCCAAAGTTTCTGTAAAAGTTCCACTAGCAGAAATGTTTGGTTACGCCACCGACATCCGCTCGAAAACCCAAGGTCGAGGCATCTTCACAATGGAATTCAGCCATTACGAAGAAGTGCCGCGAAATGTGGCTGAAGCCATCATCGCTAAGAACAAAGGGAACTAATGATTTTAGATTTTAGATTTTGGATTTTGGATTGAATCCAAAATCTAGAATCTAAAATCTCAAGTCTAAAATCGCTAAAAAAACAAGGAACAAATCGAGAATGGCACGCGCAAAATTTGAACGGAATAAACCCCACGTAAACATCGGCACGATCGGTCACGTTGACCACGGCAAAACAACTTTGACCGCCGCGATTACGATGACTCTCTCTGCACTAGGTCAAGCAAAGGCTAAGAACTACGCCGACATCGACGCCGCGCCTGAAGAAAAAGCACGGGGTATTACGATTAATACTGCTCACGTCGAGTACGAAACCACAGATAGGCACTATGCCCACGTAGATTGCCCCGGACACGCGGACTATGTGAAAAACATGATCACCGGTGCAGCTCAAATGGACGGCGGCATCCTAGTAGTGTCAGCGGCAGACGGCCCCATGCCTCAAACTCGCGAACACATCCTGCTAGCTAAGCAAGTTGGCGTTCCCAGCTTGGTTGTTTTCTTGAACAAGGAAGACATGGTAGATGACGCAGAACTACTGGAACTCGTCGAACTCGAAGTTCGCGAACTCCTGAGCTCTTACGATTTTCCGGGTGATGACATCCCCATCGTGACTGGTTCGGGATTGCAAGCTCTCGAAGCGATGATTGCTAACCCCAAGACCAAAAAGGGCGAGAATCCTTGGGTGGACAAGATTTACAAGCTGATGGAAGAAGTAGATTCTTACATCCCCACCCCAGAACGCGAAGTTGACAAGCCTTTCTTGATGGCTGTAGAAGACGTATTCTCGATTACAGGTCGGGGTACTGTTGCCACTGGTCGGATTGAGCGCGGCACAATCAAAGTCGGCGAAACAGTAGAAGTGATCGGCCTTAAGGACACTCGCAACACTACGGTGACTGGTGTGGAAATGTTCCAGAAGTCGTTGGAACAAGGCATAGCCGGCGACAACGTGGGTCTACTGCTGCGGGGGATTTTAAAGGAGGATATTGAAAGAGGCATGGTAATTGCCAAGCCCAAATCCATCAGTCCTCACACTCAGTTTGAATCTGAAGTGTACATCCTCAAGAAAGAAGAAGGCGGCCGGCACACGCCCTTTTTCTCTGGCTATCGCCCTCAATTCTACGTCCGTACCACTGACGTGACCGGCACGATCGCACAGTTCACCGCTGATGACGGTAGTGAAGCAGAAATGGTGATGCCCGGTGACCGGATCAAAATGACTGTTGAACTGATCCACCCGATCGCGATCGAACAAGGAATGCGCTTCGCTATCCGCGAAGGCGGCCGCACCGTCGGCGCCGGCGTCGTTTCCAAAATCCTCAAGTAGGACTCCGATAACAGCCTAAATAGCAGAAAAGCCGGCAAATGTCAATAGGCTTTTCTGCTATTTAGTCAGTTGTTAGCGGTCAGTTGTCAGTTGTTAGCGGTCAGTTGTCAGTTGTTAGCGGTCAGTTGTCAGTTGTTAGCGGTCAGTTGTTAGTGGTTATTGATTCAATGTTCAATAACTAATAACTAATAACTAATAACTAATAACTAATAACTAATAACTAATAACTAATAACTAATAACTAATAACT
>NZ_JAUBRJ010000163.1:0-2050 GCF_036701805.1 Microcoleus sp. N3A4 | reverse complement strand
GTGCGACGTGAAGTCGTACATTAGGCGCATCTGCGCTGAATAACTGGAGAGCCGCCTCTCCCGGAGAACTCTCTCTCTCTGTCCCCACATAAAAGAGTTTCACACTCCGCCTACAACAGCAGTAAGTAATGAACCTGTTGGAATGCAAGGCATGAAAGCCCCGCAACTGGTAGCCCAAATCAGTGAAAGGGCAAGGGGAAGATCGAAAAGGGTTAACGTTATGTGAATCACTGTAGATTCCGTTATGTCCAAAGAGTGAAATCAGGCTGATACACTCTAGCCAAAAAGGCAAGTGAGTAGGTTACTGGCAGCGCCTTGTGGCTAGTAACGAGAGAGCGAAACTCTCACCGGAATATAGGTGGAACCCAAATCGATCGAAGGTTAAATGTACGAAACACGATAAACCCTACGGATTCTCAAGCCAGGTCGATGGCATGAGTAGGTTGACCGTAAGGAAAACGGAATTATCCAGAGGGTAGGGGATGCTGGAGAAAGCGAACGCTTCTGGTAATGCGGAAGATAGGGGTTCAGGCTTTGCCCCGCATCGAAAGATGGCAGACTTCCAGCGGGTCTTCAACGGTAAATTTTGCGTAAAGGAATTGAACCAACGTGAAAGATAGAGTCAGCAATGACATCGGAACGAAGGAACCGCTCAAGGGGTGGGCATCCATCAATTGGAAGCTCATCAAAAAGCGTGTCAGAAACCTGAGACGGAGAATCTACCGAGCAGCCCAGAACGGTCAGTGGAATAAGGTTAGAAGCCTGATGAAACTGATGCTTCGCAGTTACTCCAACCTGCTATTGTCAGTGCGAAGAGTCACTCAAGAAAACAAAGGGAAACAGACGGCTGGCATCGATGGTCAGACGGCTCTAACTCCAGAGGAAAGAGTGAAATTGGTCAGAGAAAGTAAGGAATACACCTTATGGAAAGTTCGCCCAACGAAAAGGGTATACATACCGAAAGCTAACGGAAAACAAAGACCATTAGGTATCCCGACAATCAAAGACCGGATAGCACAGGCAATTGTCAAGAATGCCCTGGAACCAGTCTGGGAAACCAGATTTGAAGCCCAGTCCTATGGCTTCCGCCCAGGCAGAAGTTGCCATGACGCAATTGAGCAGACATGGATAAGACTAAACGCTCAGGGGAACGACAGATGGATACTGGACGCAGATATTAAAGGGGCATTCGACAATATCAGCCACGAGTACCTGCTCAATGCCATAGGAGAAATCCCTGGTAAAGAGCTAATCAAACAGTGGCTAAAAGCAGGATATGTAGAGGTAGAAATATTCCACGATACCGAAAGCGGAACGCCACAGGGAGGGATTATTTCTCCCTTATTGGCAAACATAGCCCTCGACGGAATGGAAAAATTCCTAAGTCAATATAAAAAGACGAAGGAATACAAATATACCGACTCAAAAGGTAGAAAAAGAACAGAGAGGGAACACAAACCCAAATATGGGTTTGTTCGCTACGCTGATGACTTCATCATCACCGCAGAAAATCGTGAGGATTTGGAAGCCATTAAACCCATCCTAGAAGAATGGCTAAATCAGAGGGGTTTAAAACTTAATGCGGATAAAACCCAAATCACTCATATTAATGAGGGCTTCAATTTCTTAGGGTTCAATGTCCGACATTACAAGGGTAAATGCTTAATTAAACCGCAAAAAGAAAAGGTCAAACAATTCCTGTCTGGAATTCAACAATGGCTGAATCAACACAAAACGGTAAAAGCAACGGCAGTTATCCAGCACCTTAGCCCAATCATTAGAGGATGGGGGAACTACTACAAGCACAAGGTCAGTAAGGAGACGTTTTCTTACGTAGACTACCGAATATGGCAAATGCTGTGGAAGTGGTCGCTAAGAAGACACCCGAAAAAGGGGAAAGGTTGGGTAGCCCAAAAATACTTCAGAACAATCAACGGGACGAAGTGGAACTTTGCCCAACCCTTCAAGAACAAACATGGTAGGGAAACATTAATAACCCTGCCGAAGCTGGCATACATCCCCATAGTACGCCATGTCAAAGTCAAAGACA
>NZ_JAUBRJ010000039.1:61971-73111 GCF_036701805.1 Microcoleus sp. N3A4 | reverse complement strand
TATTTTGAGAAAAGTAGCAACAATGTTAGGGCTTGACCTTGACGGAGTTGGTAGGGGTGTTTTGACAGCGCCTTCAATAATTACCTTTTGGTAGTTTCTTTAGAATCCCTGCTGCTTTAGCACAGGGAGTGTCAAATAGGTCGATTCTGATGGAGTTCTTCTGTATAATTATTACAGTGAGGAGAAATTATTACTGACGCTAAAACACTCAGAAGGGAAGTAAATTTGTCGTTCAATTTGAGTGCAAGTTTCAACCTTGACTCCAGGCAAGTCTAATAGATAGTCTAAATGAAAGCTCATCACTCTAACTGTATTGGTTGCTCTATTTTACACCATAAACTCAGGAGAACCGAATTACAGATGACCTAACGGTTTGGATATTGCCTAAAGAGGCATTCTTTTCTTTAACTGCTATCAAAAGTAAAAGTTTGAGGAGGAGCAAAAATCAAAAAGGTTATTCATTTTTCATTCTTCATAATTTCCTTTGTCTAGTTTGACTTCCTTGAGTCCGACCTACTAATTTTTATTTGAAAAAATCCATAATAACTAAATTAGATTGCCGATCGGGCATTATACCAGTCCCGATCGCAACTCCGACACTGACACAACTTCCCGCGGCCAAGAGCAGATTGCCAAAATCTCAACTATGCTAACGTAGGCAAGCAGCAATCCCTTGTCACGAAGGCGATTAACATAATTTCAAACAATTTATTTGATTGAGGAGCGGTGTATTCCCTATGGCAAACCTGATCGGCACAGACAGCAACGACTTTATTCTAGGAACTCCGCAGAGCGATCGAATTCGCGGCTTAGATGGCGATGACACGCTCCTGGGTGCGGGAGGAGATGACACCCTAGACGGCGACGCCGGCAACGACCAGCTTCTTGGAGGTGAAGGAGCAGATTCGCTGTTTGGGGGTGAAGGAAATGACGAACTTATTGGCAACCAAGGCCGCGATTTTGCTTCCGGCGGGAACGGCGACGACTCGATTCGCGGCGGTTTGGGCAACGACATCCTCGACGGCAACGACGGGATAGACAGCCTGTTGGGAGACGCAGGGGACGACTTAGTTAGTGGCAACGCAGGCTCTGATGTGATTGCCGGCGGTACTGGTAACGACACCCTCACTGGGGGTGACGGCGACGATTCCGTATTCGGGAATGCTGATGATGACTTTCTCTACGGGAATTTTGGGAACGATTCTCTCAACGGGGGTCTCGGCAGGGATCAACTGTTCGGCGGTGACGGCAACGATTATTTGACCGCCAGCGAAGGCGACGACACTTTGTACGGCAATGCCGGCAACGATTCGCTCTTGGGAGATTTCGGCAACGACCAAATATTTGGGGGCAAGGCTGACGATACAGCTTTTGGCGGCAGCGGTTCCGATACGATTCGCGGCGATGAAGGCGACGACTCGGTACTGGGAGATGAAGGCAATGACTTCCTGTTTGGCGGGAAAGGTAATGATGTTCTCGACGGTGGCTTTGGCGATGATTCCTTGGCCGGAGGTCTCGGCGACGATACAATTTTGGGCAGTTTCGGCAATGACAATTTATTTGGGGCAGAGGGTAATGATTCTCTGATCGGAGGTGAGGGTTCGGATACTCTGACTGGCGGCAGCGGCAGCGATGTCTTTGGATTGGGAGCCGGGCCTGGCAGTTTGGTTTTAATTACTGATTACAATGAGGCAGAGGATTTCTTTGGGCTGCCGAGCAATTTATCTTTCAGTCAACTGGTAGTTAGCCAAGGTAACGGTGCAAATCTCAGGGATACAGTAATTACGATCGACGGCAAGCTTTTAGCAATTTTGACAGACACTCCGTCGGCGCTGATCGATGCCAATGATTTTATCGCTGTGACTGGGACGTTTACCCCCAGTCCGAGTCCGACGCCGACTCCGACTCCGACTCCGACTCCAACTCCGACGCCGACTCCGACTCCGACTCCGACTCCGACTCCAACTCCAACTCCAACGCCGACTCCAACGCCAACTCCAACTCCAACTCCGACTCCGACTCCGACGCCGACTCCAACTCCGACGCCAACTCCGACTCCGACTCCGACGCCAACTCCAACTCCAACTCCAACGCCGACTCCGACGCCAACTCCAACTCCAACTCCGACTCCAACTCCGACTCCAACTCCGACGCCAACTCCCACAGCAGCACCGACTCCGACTCCGACTCCCACAGCAGCACCGACTCCGACTCCCACAGCAGCACCGACTCCGACTCCGACTGCTTCGAGGATTCCGACTCCGCCGACAGTTAGCGTGCCTGATTCGCCCCTGCTGTCAATTAGTTCGATCGCCCCCACGCCGGCTCCAGGACTATTGCCAATGCCCGGCCAGACGCCGATATTCCCGACGGCGGTGCCGAACCCGATACTCTTACCTCCTACACCTTTTGGGTTCTAGGTGCGATCGCGCGCATATCAGTTATGAGTTTGTGAGTTTTACATCAACTCATAACTCATAACTCATAACTATTTAAGGTCTGGCGGAGTCTCGGCCGAGTTTTCTGGCGACTCGGCTGGAGAATCTTCTAGGGGAGATAATTGTTGGGCGTACCCCAAGAGCGATCGAAGTTTCATGCGCTCGATGTAAGGCCAGCCGCCATTGGCTTCAATATTCCTGAGCAGTTTGTAAAGTGCTTGGCGGTTGTCGGGAAAAGACGCTTGAAACAAACCGTCCCGAATTTCCCGGTGCGAAGCTTCCAGCGTCCGCAGCAGGGCCAAAAGCAGCAGACTGTCTCCCTGACAACTTTCGGCTAAAGTCCGAATCGCCTCTGCCAGGGATTGCATTTGAGACTGCAACTTTTCTGACTCTAAATCTTTGCCGTTGTCCATACCGCTGCTTCCTTTGAAATCTACAAGGCGTTTGTCCCCAGCCTTTTGGTCAGCCGACTAATCGAGCTAGTCGCGATCGCCATTCGGGGTCATCATAAGCAAAGTAACTTAAGTAGGTTGACTTAAGCAATATTAATTTGCAGTCCAAGTCAAGAAAAGAGCACAACCCGTCGTACCATGTGTATTGGGCTGCGATCCGAACTTGATTGAGAAATCATAAGTTCTTGCTTATTTTCACGGCGCACTAGCTTGATTTTTTGAGTCAATGCCGGTGTCTGTGAAGCGAGCGTTCTGGATCTAAATACTGCCCGAAGTGCTGGCCTAGCCTGCCGGCGGGCAATTATATTTTGCTCGAAGTAGGGCTTTTTCTTAATATAATCCGATGTTGGATATTGAGGTTGGCAATGAAATATCGTGCTTTAATTGTTGCACTTTTAGCATTTTGCATGAGTGCGCTGGTTGCTTGTTCTTCTGCTCCTGACACGACGGTGGCGACTACCGAGTTGCTCACCTACGACGAGATTAGAGGTACTGGATTGGCTAATAACTGCCCTAGCTTGGCAGAAACTTCTCGGGGATCGATCCCCATCGAAGCGGGTGGCAGCTATAAACTGACTGGTTTGTGTTTGCAGCCGACAACTTATTTTGTCAAGGAAGAACCAGCAAACAAACGCCAAGAGGCGGAATTTGTGCCTGGTAAATTGCTGACGCGGTTCACGTCAAGCATTGACCAAGTTCAAGGTACGCTCAATGTCGGTACTGACGGAACTCTGACTTTCAAAGAAGAGGACGGCTTGGACTTTCAAGCAATTACGATTCAGTTACCGGGCGGAGAGCAAGTACCTTTCTTGTTCACTATTAAAGAGCTGGTAGCCAGTTCCGAACCCGGAGTGGTTGCTATCAATACTTCCACCGATTTGAGAGGGGATTTTAACGTTCCTTCTTACCGCAGCGCAGGCTTTTTAGACCCTAAAGGTCGCGGGGTATCGACTGGCTACGACAATGCTGTAGCGCTTCCGGCTACTGACAATTCCAAACTGCAACGGTCTAATGTTAAGCTGGCTGACACTCGCACCAAGGCGGGCAAAATTTCTCTCCAAGTTGCTAAAGTTAACAGCGCCACTGGCGAAGTTGGCGGGATTTTTGAGAGCACGCAGCCTTCTGATACAGATTTGGGAGCTAGACCCGCTCTAGACGTGAAAATCCGGGGTTTGTTTTACGCTCGCATTGAGCCTTCTGTCTCGTAAAATTGGCTTTCTGGATCGATCGAACTTAAGCAGTTTTTTGCCCTAAAGGTACTGCTCGCCCTTCATTAGCCAACAGTCTCGAGCAACATAACTTAAGACTGTTGACTAATGACTAAATTTATGATTGAATTGCATTCAGTCGCAAGTTATTAAGTTGGGATTTTTTATTAATTAAAGTATTGTATTTAAACCGCTTTCAGATTATGATGTGTTAAAAAATCCCGGTTAAATTCGGGCTTGTGCCGCATACCTTCTACCTGGTAAAATTCTGCCTTCTGCCGAAGGCCTTCGGATCGTCGCCCTAAATCCCTGCACCTTCCCAAAATTCAAGATGTGTGTCCGCTATCACACCTATTAAGTGCTAGGATTACACTACCTAAAAGTGAATTATTTTAGACTGTATTGGAAACTCGATCTAAAGCAACCTCAGTCCTCTCCTCTACCAACCCTTATGCCGCTATGTCTACCACAGTGCCGAACGAGCTAAAAAGCGAAAATTTGCAATTGTTGCGGGAGTATCAACTTTCTGGATCGAACGAAACCCGCAATCAGTTAGTTAAACTGAATATTGGACTGGTGAGAAAAGAAGTTTACCACTGGCTCAACCAGTGCGGTGAAAACTACGACGATTTGCTGCAAGTAGGGTGTCTTGGGTTGATCAGGGCGATCGAGCGGTTTGATATGTCGAAGGGACACGCTTTTAGTTCCTTTGCAATTCCCTACATTCGGGGCGAAATTCAACACTATTTGCGGGACAAAAGCCCTTCTGTGCGATTTCCCCGCCACTGGCAGTCCCTGGAACGCAAATCTGTAACAGCGATCAAGGATTTGCAGGTGCAGTTAAACCGCAAACCTACGGATGCTGAAGTAGCAACAGTGCTTGAGGTTTCTGTAGAAGAATGGCAAGAAATTAAGTTGGCCCATCTCAACAGATCGCCTCTGAGTTTGGACGCGCCGATGCAAGATGAAGATGAGGGCGCGACTTGTCTGGGAGAATTGGTGCCCGATAGCAAGTATCGGAGTTTTCAGTTGGCGCAAGAGGATCAAATTCGCGTACAGCAAGCTTTGGCTATGTTGGAAAAACGGACTCGCGAGATATTGGAGTTTGTTTTTCTCTACGATTTGACGCAGAAGGAAACCGCCGAACGCTTGGGTATTAGCGCGGTGACGGTTTCTCGGCGTGTTAAGAAGGGGCTGGATTTGCTTAAAGAAATTATGACTAAACAGCTTTAGTTATTAGTCATTAGTCATTAGTCATTAGTCATTGGTCATATCAAATCCGGTAGCATCGGAATTATGTAGTGCGAGCTTAAGAGCTCGCGGCGTGGCTCGCGAGCGGGGACGATGTGAGCGCTGACATTATCCAAATATAGCCTTTCTCAAAAAGATGAGGTATGACTGACAGCTTACATAACGGCGTTGCTTAATCAGGGTATGAAAAAAATCAGTTGAAAATCCAGAAGCTTTGTGGATACTGGTTTCTATGATTTGCATATTTAGTCTTTGATACCGTAAATCAGCAACGCCTACATAACCACCCAGACGCTTGAGGGCTGAAGCCCAACTACGTACCTCATCTTTCTTAGAACTGCTATATATGATTCGGATGCAACCGGAAACGATATCATTGGTCATCGGTCATATCAATTCCGGCTGCGCCGGAATGATAAGCGAGGACACGGCAGTGCCGTGTCTTGCGCGCCAGTAGGGACACGGCACTGCCGTGTCCTGATTTCGGGTAATATTAATTCCGATGCAACCGGAATTGATATCATTAGTTAGTCAACAGTCAACAATCAACAGTCAACTAACCACTGACTAAATAATCTTTAGATTTGTCGGACAAATTTATCGAGCCTTTCTACGGCTTTTTTAATTGTGCCTAAATCAGTGGCGTAAGACAAGCGAATATGGTCGTCTGCACCAAAAGCAATCCCCGGAATAACTGCTACTTGCTGCTGTTCTAAGAAAGCGTCGCAAAATTCCAGAGAATTCATTCCAGTTTTGCTGATGTTGACAAACATATAGAAAGCACCGTCTGGTTTGATGCAGCTAATTCCGGGGATAGCATCGAGCAATTCAAATATTACCTGACGCCTTTCGGCAAAAGCTAGACGCATTGTTTCGACAGACTCTTGGCTGCTTTCCAAAGCTGCGATCGCGCCATACTGTGCAAAGGTACACACGTTTGAGGTACTGTGACCTTGAATGGTGCTGGTGGCTTTGATTAATTCGATCGGCCCGGCCAAATAACCGATTCGCCAGCCTGTCATCGCGTAAGCTTTGGCAAAACCGCTGCTGATCAGGGTGCGATCGAAGATTTCTTTGCCCAGGGAACCGATGCTGACGTGTTGGGCGCCGTCATATATAATTTTTTCGTAAATTTCGTCAGCAACGACTAGAATATCTCGATCAACTATCACCTCGGCTAGTGCTTTGATTTCCGCCAGAGTGTACACCATTCCCGTCGGGTTAGAAGGCGAATTCAGTACAAATAACTTGGTTTTGGGAGTAATCGCTCGACTCAGTTGTTCCGGTGTAATTTTATATCCTGTAGAAGCATCAGTCCGTACAATTACTGGCTTGCCGCTGGCGAGTTTTACCATTTCTGGATAGCTCAGCCAGTAGGGAGCAGGGATAATTACTTCATCCCCCCGATCGATCAGAGCCATCATCAGATTGTAGAGCGAATGCTTGCCGCCGTTGGTGACGATGATATTTTCAGGTTGATAGTTAAGGTTGTTGTCGTCGCGGAGTTTGCGGGCGATCGCAGCTTTTAACTGCGGTTCCCCAGCCACAGGGCCGTACTTAGTCTTCCCCTCGTCTAAAGCTTGTTTTGCCGCTGCTTTAACGTGTTCGGGAGTATCAAAGTCGGGTTCTCCCGTACTCAAACTACAGACATCAATCCCTTCGGCCTTCATGGCTTTAGCCTTAGCTGCGATCGCTAAGGTTATGGAAGGAGGAACCTCGCCCACTCGTGCTGCCAACTTGATCATTGGATTTTAGATATTAGATTTTTGACTTTAGATCTTAGGGTGACAAATGTTGATATTCAACCCTGTTGTTAGGGAATTATGACATTTGTTTACATAGTACGTAAAGGATTAAGCGATTAAAAAATTAAAACTAAAAAACTTGTTAGTTTTAATTTTTATTTTTTAATTTTAAAATTTTGACGTTATTATTGTACCATTTTTGATGCCTCGTTACCTTCAACGCCGCTCTGCAAGCTTATGGATCTCAAATCTCTGATTCGCGACATTCCTGATTTCCCAAAACCGGGAATTCTGTTTCGAGACATTACAACTTTGCTGCGCGACCCGCAAGGGCTCAGCTACACCATTGACAGCTTAGCGGAAAAATGCTCTGCAATGTCTGCTGACTATGTGGTGGGCATGGAATCCCGGGGCTTCATCTTTGGCGCGCCTTTGGCTTATAAAATGGGAATAGGCTTTATTCCCGTCCGCAAACCAGGGAAACTGCCTGGTGCGGTTCATTTTGCTGAGTACGAGTTGGAGTACGGTGTCGATCGACTGGAGATGCACCGAGATGCGATGGCATCCGGTAGCCGGGTGCTGATTGTGGACGATTTAATCGCCACTGGCGGAACGGCGGCGGCGACGGCTAAATTGTTGGAGCAAGCTGGCTGCGAGCTTGTCGGTTTTGCTTTTATCATTGAATTGCAGGCTTTGGGCGGCAGGCAGAAATTGCCGGATGTGCCGATCGTCACGCTAGTTGAATATTAGTTAGTTAACTGTTGGCAGTTGACAGTTGACAGTTGACAGTTGACAGTTGACAGTTGACAGTTGGCAGTTGACAGTTGACAGTTGACAGTTGAATAAAAACTACTGACAAATAATATCCTTGACCTTTGCATCGGAATTATTCATCTCTCTCTTCTCTTCCTCTGCGATCTCTGCGTCAAGAGCGGTTAAATCATTCCGATGCAACCGGAATTAATATCATTCACAATTCTTCAATTCTTCAATTCTTCAATTCTAAAATCTAAAATCTAAAATCTAAAATCTAAAATAGCATGACTTCTCTTAAGTTAAATCGAAATTGGCGAATGTTGAGTTCTCTGTTTGGTGGCGAGACATTTACTTATGTTGTCAAGCGACTGTTGCAGGCACTTTTAACCCTATTTTTGGCATCGGCTCTTTGTTTTGCAATTATTGAGCTAGCACCGGGTAATTACTTGGATACTTTGAGCCAAAATCCGAAGATTTCGCCGGAGACACTGAAGCAACTCGAACAGCAGTTCGGCTTAGATAAACCAGCGATTGTGCAGTATTGGCTGTGGCTGCAACAAATTGTGACGCGGGGGAATTTTGGCACGAGTTTTGTGTATCAGCGATCGGTAGCTTCGCTGCTGTGGGAACGGGTACCGGCGACGCTGTTGATGGCGATCGCATCTTTGATTGTAACTTGGGCGATCGCGATTCCTTTGGGAATTGTCGCCGCCGTCAATCAAAACCGCACAGTCGATCGAGTTTTGCAAGTAGTCAGCTACACCGGACAGGGATTTCCCAGCTTTATCACAGCTTTGTTGCTGCTATTTTTCGCACAAAATACTTCGCCTCTGTTTCCAGTAGGAGGAATGACAAGTATCGACCACGCAGACTTACCTTGGTGGGGTCAAATCCTCGATTACTGCTGGCACTTAATTTTACCAACTGTCGCCCTCAGCCTTACTGGTTTTGCGGGTTTGCAAAGATTGATGCGGGGACAATTGTTGGACGTGCTGCGTCAAGATTACATCCGAACAGCACGGGCTAAAGGTTTGCCGGACGATCGAGTAATTTACGTTCACGCTTTGCGGAATGCTATTAATCCGTTGGTTACGCTTTTGGGTTTTGAGTTTGCTAGTTTGTTGAGCGGTGCGTTTATTGCGGAATTTTTCTTTAATTGGCCGGGTTTGGGAAAGCTGACTTTGGAGGCGGTGAACAATCAAGATTTGTATTTAGTAATGGCTAGTTTGATGATGGGTGCGACGATGTTGATTGTGGGGAATTTGTTGGCAGATTTACTGCTGAAAGCTGTCGATCCTCGGATTAAGCTGGAAGATTTGAAATAGTAAAATTAGTCCTGGACGCACGCGGGGTGAAAAACTCTAACTTATAATTTGTGTTATAATTTGATAGTACCTCGATTTAACCTGATAAATTGCTTTGGATTATAATTTTGATTGGAATCCAGCCAAAGAAAAGCAAAATATTCGCAAACATCAATTAAATTTTCGTTTGGCATCAACTGTTTTCCGCGATCGTTCTCAATTAACAATCTATGATGAAGAACACAGTCAAGATGAAGATAGATGGATTACCATAGGTTTAGATGAAACAGGAATTTTAAGGGTTGTTGTCCATACCTTTGAACAAACCGATCGCACCTCCAGTGTAATTCGGATTATTTCAGCCCGCAAAGCTAATTCCACTGAAACCCAACCTTATCAAGAGAGGAAATTATGAAATCAGAGTATGACTTTTCTTCATCAGAGCAAGGCAAGTTTTACCATCCTGATGCTACGTTTCATTATCCCATTTATCTCGAACCAGATGTCGAGGACTTTGTGACTAAAATTGCTAATCACAAAAAGATTGAGGTTCAAGCTTTGGTCAATGAATGGTTGAGAAATAACATTAAACTAATTCAAAGTGTTGAGTAGGTGAAAAACCCAGTTTTTTTTCTCAAGTGGCTTGGCTGATAGTGCTCGATCGCGATCGACCGCAAAAGGAGATAGGAACTTACGCAGGGATAGTCAGAAACCTAGTTTTTTCGAGAATACTTCGTCTCAGCCCACAAATTAGATAAAAACCCGGTTTATTTGGCGGATATGCCTGGGATGTATAGCGGTTCTCAAAAAAGTGAGGTATGCCCTATGCCCTATGCCCTATGCCCTATGCCCTATGCCCTATGCCCTATGCCCAGTCGTACCTCATCTTTCTGAGAAAGGCTATACTTAGTCAAACTTCATTCACCCTCAAAACATGGCACAACAACTAGCAATAGAAACTTGCGGACTCACAAAACAATTCGATCGCAATATAGCAGTCAATGACATCGATTTGCAAGTAGCAGCAGGCGAAATCAACAGTTAACGGTATTCCCATTCCCCATTCCCGATGCCCCATGACCCATCTCGGAGTGTTTTATGTCAGAAAAACAACCAAAAGAGCCAATGAGTTTTAGCCGCTTTGCGGACTGGTGCAGGCATATTGAGAGTCTTTCAGAAGAGGCAAGGCACACAGTTAAAGTGTTGTTAAAAAAGGCTGGCACTGATGACCCTGAAGCAGCGGAGCAGATACTTTCAAGCATGACAAAACTAGATCTCAACAGCGATCGAATTACCGACATCAGCTTCCTCGGCTCGCTCACCAATCTAACCACACTGAATCTCAACTACAATCAAATTAGCGACATCAGCTTCCTCGGCTCGCTCACCAATCTAACCACACTGAATCTCAACTACAATCAAATTAGCGACATCAGCTTCCTCGGCTCGCTCACCAATCTGACCACACTCAATCTCGACAGCAATAGAATTACCGACATCAGCTTCCTCGGCTCGCTCACCAATCTGTCAACACTGAATCTGCGCCTCAATCAAATTAGCGACATCAGCTTTCTCGGCTCGCTCACCAATCTGACCACACTGAATCTCTCCTACAATAGAATTACCGACATCAGCTTCCTCGGCTCGCTCACCAATCTGACCACACTGCATCTCTCCTACAATAGAATTACCGACATCAGCTTCCTCGGCTCGCTCACCAATCTGACCACACTGCATCTCTCCTAGGTAGTGCTAAAGAGGAAAGGATGAGAGAATGACAACGAGTGTCCCGATGGATCAGGAAAACATTATCGTTTTCTAAGAAGTTGGACAATCACATTGGTGCGATTTGGAATTTTATCCATCACTACAATGCTTCTTTGCCAGCTTAGAACATCCTTTCCTCTTTAGCACTACCCTCTCCTACAATAGAATTACCGACATCAGCTTCCTCGACTCGCTCACCAATCTGACCACACTCGATCT
>NZ_JAUBRJ010000039.1:17271-61871 GCF_036701805.1 Microcoleus sp. N3A4 | reverse complement strand
GTGCAACAATCAAATTAGCGACATCAGCTTCCTCGGCTCGCTCACCAATCTGACAGAGCTGCATCTGGGCAACAATCAAATTAGCGACATCAGCTTCCTCGGCTCGCTCACCAATCTGACCACACTCGATCTCTACCACAATCAAATTACCGATATCAGCTTCCTCGGCTCGCTCACCAATCTGACCACACTCGATCTGTGCAACAATCAAATTAGCGACATCAGCTTCCTCGGCTCGCTCACCAATCTGACAGAGCTGCATCTGGGCAACAATCGAATTACCGACATCAGCTTCCTGGGCTCGCTCACCAATCTGACAACACTGCATCTCCACTACAATCAAATTACCGATATCAGCTTCCTCGGCTCGCTCACCAATCTGACAACACTGAATCTGGGCAACAATCGAATTACCGACTTCAGCTTCCTCGGCTGGCTCACCAATCTGACAACACTGGATCTGGGCAGCAATCAAATTACCGATATCAGCGCCTTGCGTAAGCTCACCAATCTGACAACACTGTATCTGGGCAGCAATCAAATTACCGACATCAGCGCCTTGCGTAAGCTCACCAATCTGACAACACTGGATCTCTACGACAATCAAATTACCGACATCAGCGTGTTAGGCGAACTCGCACAGAAACGTCTTACTCTCTCAACTACGCCAATTGATGCTCAAAAAGCCACACAAGCCATCAAAGTTGCCTATGCCGCTATAGGGCTAGAAGAACCCTCCGTTATTATTTGCAGCAGTCCCCGCGACGCTTATCTCCAAATCTTCAACTTGCCCAAACAGGATCGTTCACAAAACTGCTGTGACGAATACAGCAATAGATTGGGGAAAAATCTAGACCAGAAATGGATGTCCGCTGTGGGAGAATTTGCAAGTCCGGGCGTGTGGAAGTATGAGCTCTTTTGCATGACGATCGAGCCCGAAGCAGACAGCACACTGAGTTCGCTAGTGTACGAATTGGTTGAGGAATATGAGCGATCGGAACAAACGAAGGGGAATCTTTTTCCCGATTATTTGTTGGGCCTCCAATCCCCTCAAACCCCCACGACTTTGTTTAAAGAAATCTATTTGACCCAATTGTATATCTCTTCATTAGGCGTCAATATTTCCCAAAAGGCACAAGAAATACATCACTGCCAAAAGCTGCTTTTCGAGCATTGCGGTTTTATATTTCCCTTTGAAAAGATTTGTTATGTATGCGATCGCCCCCGCCACCTGCGCTTTGACAGTCAAAACCGCTTGCACGCAGAAGGAGAACCTGCTATTGAGTTTGCGGACGGATGGAATTTTTACTATTATCACGGTGTCGAATTGCCTGAAAAATACGGCAAAGTCCACCCAAATCAATGGCAATCCCACTGGCTTTTAACAGAAGAGAATGCCGAACTTCGGCGAGTGTTAATTGAAGGAATTGGTTACGATCGCATTTGTCAAGAGTTGTCAGCAAAACAAATAGATAGTTGGCAGGAATATGCACTATTAAAAATAGATAATGCCGATGTCGAGCCGATTTGTTTGTTAAAAATGACTTGTCCGAGTACGGGATTCATTCACGCTTTGAGAGTGCCGCCTAACCTGACATCTGCTAGGGAGGCAATTCGCTGGGCAAATTGGGATATCGATCCAGAGGAATTTTCCGTGCAGACTTGATATAGCAGAAGGAAGAAGGAAGGCACTACACGGATTAACACGGATACACGGATTAAAGGGTGCGCGTATCAGATGTCATACCGAATCAGCGATCGGGAAGAAGGAAGACTTAATACTAGCAAGAATTTCAGCGATCGATAATGTCTTTGTTTTAATTTCAGAAACGAGATGACAATTCATTGAAGAACGGGCTAGGCTAGTTGTAGACTTATATTTCCATGCCAGGAATGCACCAATAAAACTTCATTCACCCTCAAAAAATGGCAAAACAACTAGCAATAGAAACTCGCGGGCTGACGAAACAATTCGATCGCCATATAGCAGTCAATGACATCGATTTGCAAGTAGCAGCAGGCGAAGTATGCGGACTGATCGGCCCCAACGGTGCCGGCAAAACTACTTTGCTGCGGATGTTGGCGGCGGCTGAGGAACCGACTACAGGGGAAATATACATCAATGGGGATAGGTTATTGCGCGATCGATCGCATCCCATTCTCAAACAGCGCATCGGCTTTCTTCCCGACGACTTTCCCCTCTACGACGACTTGACTGTTTGGGATTATTTAGACTATTTTGCCCGACTCTACAACCTCCAGCAACCGCGCCGCCGATCGCGAATCAACTCCGTGTTAGAACTCGTGCAACTAACCAACAAGCGCAACAGCTTAATTTCCACCCTGTCGCGGGGGATGAAACAGCGCCTGAGTTTGGGGAGAACTATTATCCACGAACCGCTGTTGTTGTTGTTAGACGAACCCGTTTCTGGCTTAGATCCGATCGCCCGAATGCAGTTTCGCGAAATTATCAAAGTTTTGCAAGAAGCCGGCATGACTGTAGTTATATCATCTCACGTTCTCAGCGACTTAGCCGAACTTTGTACCTGGGTAGGCATCATGGAACTCGGATATCTGGTCGAAAGCGCACCTTTGCAAGAACTTTACAAACGCCTCAGCCGCCAGCAAATTTTCCTGTCGGTTTTAGGTAATTTAGAAGCGCTAACATCGGAATTAAAAAACTTTCCTTGGGTGGAAAATTGGGCAATAATCCCGGAAACTCAACAGGTGTGCGTTGATTTTTCAGGAAGCCCGGAAGATGCCGCAAATTTATTACGGGAACTCGTCGCCGCCAACATTCCCCTAACAGAATTTCACTGCACTCAAGAAGACTTAGAAACCATCTTCCTCAAGATGGGACACCAGCAAGCATCTTAATTTAGTCGTTTCCAGAATCAAATTAATTCTTTGTGGAACGGGCATTTTGCCCGTTATTGAAAATAATTCAACAGTGAGTTATAACTGAGTTATATTCTTTACGGTTGGACCGGAATTATTTAACCGCAGAGAGCGCAGAGGACACAGAGGAAGAGAAGAGAGAGAATTACCAATCACCAATAACTAATCAACCATGACACTCAACTTACTAGACAAAATAGGCAACTGGAATCCCCAGTTATTTCGAGAAATCAAGGGCCGCTTGAATACTGGCAATATGGCGATCGCCTCTGCGCTTTCCCTGGGCGCTCAACTGCTACTGTTCATGTATTTCAGCGCCCAGATACCAGTTGCCCCTCCTCATGGGGAGTATACTAACTCCATCTCTCACAGATTTTGCACTGTAGAGATTGACAATTTCGGAGAGAGAAAGTGCATCAGAGATGCCTTGGGCAACTTTGCCATTAACTGGCCGCAGTGGTGGCTGGAGATATTCACTTGGCTGAGCATATTGAGCGTCTTAGCTTTATTAGTAGCAGGCACTTATATGCTTGTGAGCGACTTAGACAGGGAGGAACGCCGGGGCACGCTCAACTTTATTCGCCTCAGTCCCCAGTCTGCGAAAACAATTTTTATCGGCAAAATTCTGGGCGTCCCAATTCTACTTTATCTAGCAGCAATTCTGGCAGTACCGCTGCATTTGTACGCTGGATTAGCCGCTCAAATACCCATGAATGAAATTTTATGTTTCTACACAGCGGTTGCAGCTAGCTGTGCTTTGTTTTACAGCAGTGCGATGCTATTTGGATTGACAACCAGTTGGTTGGGAGGATTTCAACCTTGGTTGGCTAGCGCTACGGTTTTTGTTGTGTTTGGGATGTCTGCGATCCAATTAACGCGAACTGCTTGGGATTTGCTAACATTTTTGTCTCCCATTTCTATCCTGAGATATCTCCTTTTTGGAGTTGTTAATAAAGGTCATTATTTCCATTGGTTAGTAATTGCAGATTTAGACAAGTTGCAATGGTTTTACTCGCCACTCGGTACAAATATTGCGAGCGGCCTTGCTTTGTCTCTCTTGGTTTGCGGTACAGGAAGCTATTGGCTGTGGCAGGGATGGCAGCGCCGCTTTCCCAATCCCAGTGCTACAGTTTTGAGCAAGCGGCAAAGTTATTTGCTAGTTATCTGCTGTCAAGCAATATTTTTAGGATTTGCACTCCAATCAAGCCCTCCACCCTACGCTAATGAAGTTAGTTTACTGCTCTTGAATTTGCTGATGTTCTTAGCTTTAATTGCAGCTTTAACATCTGACCGACAATCTTTGTACGATTGGGCGAGGTATCGGCAACAAATTGTTCCCAGCAGTCAGAAGTTGTGGCGGCGCTACCCACTACTCGATTTAATTTGGAGCGAAAAAAGTCCGGCTGGAGTTGCGATCGCGATTAATCTCCTCAGCTCAGTCATAATTTTAACACCTTGGGCGCTGTTGGAAAAATCTGAGACAAACGGATTTTGGGGCGTAATTCTCTGCCTGAATCTGATCCTAATTTACGCAGCCATCGTCCAACTATTCCTATTGACAAAAAATCGAAATCGGGAAATGTTGGCAGTTCTCACAATCGGCAGCGCTATCTTGTGGCCACCTCTGATTTTATCTATTCTGTTGCTCACTCCAGACAAAGCTCCTATTTTGTGGTTGTCTTCAACCTTTGCTGGCTTTTTGTCTTCGTCGTCTCTCGCAGCAGCGGGAAATAGCATTTTGCTATCCATACTCAGTCAGTGGACTGTGTTGGTGTTGTTGAACTTCAAATTGCGATCGCAACTGAAACTCGCAGGGGAATCAGCTTCTAAAGCACTGCTGAAAGCTTGAAAAAGCAGGGGAAGAGCTCGAACGTGAAACTCCGATTCAGGCAGGGGTTTAAACCCCTGCCTGAAAACTTAACTCCTCTTCAGACGACTGTTCAACTAACTTATTATGCCAATTCTGCATTTATAGCGTTTCTTAATTATATGAGGTACAAAAACGATCCCCCCTAGCCCCCCTTTTTAAGGGGGGAACCGGAAAAGCCCCCCTTTTTAAGGGGGGTTGGGGATCAAGCTCTTGTACCTCTGCAGACAGAGAAATGCCATACAATCCACTTTATATTGAGCGATGGTTCTTGCGGCTACACACACAAAGCCCACCTTCGGAGCATTTAAGATTAAAGTTGAAAATTTATTTCTGACTGTAGAGATCCAAAATTAGAGATTCAGCGTATACTACTCATGAACGCAGTACAAAATTTCATGGGTTCGCACCGCTAAAAATTTCAGCTTGCCTGTTTGCAGTTGAGCTGCGATCGCCCTTGGCTACACAGCCAACTATAAAATACGGTTAAGTCGATCGGTATTTAGGGGTGGGTTGATTTGAATCGGGGGGCGGGTTTATGTATCATTTCACCTGCCTGTAATACTTTTATTGCAACCCACCCCTACAGCCGAAAATAAGAAAAACTATCCTAAAAGTGCGAGTTTGTGATATTTTGAACGGAGAATACCGCCGCCTTTAGGCAACGGAAGTATCAAATTTAGAGGGTGATTAGAGCATGGCAGAAATTAGAGGCACCGCCCAAGCAGACTTGCTAGCAGGAACTCCAGAAGATGACCTGATTTTTGGTTTGCGGGGCAATGATGTAATTGCTGGAAACTCGGGTAGTGACAGCATTTTTGGAGGAAAAGAAAGCGATTCAATTGATGGAAATTCAGGCCGAGATTCACTCTTTGGAGATTTAGATAACGATACAGTTAACGGCGGCGAAGATAACGACTTTTTAGTGGGAGGAAAAGGCAGCGATTCCATATCGGGCAACTCGGGCAATGATGTTTTGTCGGGCGATCGAGATACTGATATCCTGATAGGCGGAGACGGGGCAGATTTATTTGTTTTGAGGCGCTACTCTGAGGCAGATCCTGTTCGTACCAGCGGCGGTGTGAGTTTGGCAAATGCGGACACGATCGCCGATTTTGCAGACGGTACAGATTTAATCGGTTTGGGGGAAGGTGTCAGTTTTAGCGACTTGAATATTCTCGAAGCAGGAAACGATACTGTTATTCAAGACCGGGTAACAGGAGAATTTTTCGCTACTCTCAAAGGGGTGAGCAAAAGTGCGATCGACCAAGCAGATTTCACGACTAATATTGGCAGCATTGTTCCCAATCCTCCGCCACCACCGCTGACAACGGCTTATGCTTTAACTCCTGCTAATCGGATTGTCGGTTTTAGCCTTTCCAATCCGCAAAGTGTGATCTCAGATTTGCCCGTGACAGGATTGCAAGCCGGTGAAAGTTTGCTGGGAATTGATTATCGACCGGCTAACGGCAGACTTTACGGTGTGGGTTCTAGCAATCGCTTGTATACTATCAATCCAAAAACTGGGGAAGCCAGTCAAGTTGGTAGCGGGCAATTTTCTGTTCCCCTAACTCCGGGGGCTGCAGGTTTTGATTTCAATCCGACGGTCGATCGAATTCGGTTTGTCAATCAAGCCGGTCAAAACGCCCGCCTCAACCCGGATACCGGGGCAATTGTCGATTCAGACACGCTGGCGGGGGGAATTCAACTCGACGGGAATTTGGCTTACCGCGCGGGCGATCGCAATTTTGGGTCAACTCCAGGGGCTGCTGCGGCTGCGTACACGAATAACTTTGCAGCGGGAACTTCGACAACGCTGTTTGCAATTGACAGCGATTTGGATGTTTTGGTGCGACAAGATCCCCCGAATAATGGGGTGTTGAATACGATCGGATCTTTGGGAGTTGATGCAACTAGCATTCTCGGCTTTGATATCAGGAGTATTGGCGGCCGCGATGTCGCAGTGGCGGCACTGGAAGTTGGGGGCGTTTCGGGCTTGTACAATATCAATTTAAGTACCGGTCAAGCTTCCTTCGCGGGTCAAATTGCCGACGGAAGACAGATTGACGGTTTGGCTTTGCCTTTGCCTACAGCTTACGCCTTAACTGTCAGAAATGGCGCCGAAACAATTGTCGGTTTTAACGAGGCGGCACCGCGGGCGATTCTCAGCGACGCAGCAGTTACAGGGTTGCAGCCGGGAGAAACTTTGCTGGGGATTGATTTTCGCCCCGCTAACGGTGTGCTTTACGGTGTGGGTTCTACCAATCGCTTGTACGCCATCGATCCCGTTACTGGGGCTGCAAGTCAAGTCGGTAGCGGGCAGTTTGCTGTTCCCCTAACTCCGGGATCTGCGGGTTTTGATTTCAATCCGACGGTCGATCGAATTCGGTTTGTCAATCAAGCCGGTCAAAACGCCCGCCTCAACCCGGATACCGGGGCAATTGTCGATTCAGACACGCTGACGGGGGGAATTCAACTCGACGGGAATTTGGCTTATGCTGCGGGCGATCGCAATTTTGGCAATTCTCCCGCAGGTGCGGGGGCTGCCTATGTGAATAACTTTGCCGGGGCCACTTCGACAACGCTGTTTGCAATTGACACCAATTTAGATGTTTTGGTGCGTCAAGATCCGCCGAATAATGGAGTGTTGAATACGATCGGATCTTTGGGAATTGATGCTGGTACCGTTCTCGGCTTTGATGTCAGGAGTGTTGGCGGTAACGAGACGGCTTTGGCTGCGATCGAAGTTGCCGGAGTTTCCAGCTTGTACAATATCAATTTGACGACCGGTCGGGCTTCGATTGTCGGTCAAATTGGCGACGGGCGATCGATTAAAGGTTTGGCGCTGACTTTGATTTAAATGGTGAAGTCCGATCGGCGATCGAGTCCGGTTGAGCAGTCGTAATTATTTCGCAGTGCGAGCTTCTAGCTCGCACTGCAATTGCGATCGGGCAATTCTCAATTCCCCATTCCCAATTTCCATTCCCAATTTCCATTCCCAATTCCCAATTCCCGATTCCCAATTCCCAATTTCCAATTTAAGTTAATCTATTATTTTCACAAACAAGATAAAATGTTATCTCAAGTTTTTTACTTGCTGCGTTCTCGTGCTGACGGCAAATATATCAGCGCTTGTCCCAATCCAGATTCGGCAGTGAGTTACCTGCTGATGTTTCGCGAAGACTATGACGCTTTGAGCTATCTCAACGCCCACGCTGCTGATGTTGCCGATCGATTCGGAGTAGAATCGATTTCCGGTTCTCAGGTAAAAAAGCTGCTCGAACGTTGGGGATTTAACGGCGTGGGGGTTGTTCAAGACCCGCTGTTACCCAATATAGAGTTTTTAACGACTCGTTAGGGTCGCTTTCTGCAATCGAAAATCGAAAATCGAAAATCCACAATCTAAGTAGGGTCATTTTCCAGAATCGAAAATCTCAAATCCCAAATCCCAAATCGAAGTAGGATGGCTTTCTGCAATCGAAAATCGAAAATCGAAAATCGAAAATCGACAGATGCCCCATATTTAGTGCAAATTGTCAAATATATTAACCTTTAACCCTAAATCTGAATCCTGTTGTATATTCGTAGTCTGTTGATTTATTCCGACACGTCAGTACACAACCTATGGTTCGAGAATTAGAACGATCGAGTGCCAGCGACAAACGCAACCTGTCCGATTTCCCTGAAACAGCACCCGCAGCCAATCCAGTATTTTTCAGGACGTACAGCCGCCGTACCGAGACGGGAAGGGAGACTTGGGCCCAAGTGTGCGATCGAACAGTCAAGGGGCTGCAAAAGCTGGGAAACCTCACCCCCGAAGAAACAGAACTGCTGCACCGGATGCAAAACCAGCTCAAAACCCTCGCTTCAGGCCGCTGGCTGTGGGTAGGCGGCAGCAAATGGATCGAACAACCAGAGAACTTTTCCGGCGCATATAATTGCTCCTCAACAAATATTCTCGACTGGCGGGCCTTTGGTTTGTTGATGGATTTGGCAATGATGGGCTGCGTGCGACTCGTTGGCTAGAAACCAAACCTCATAAGGGTTTGGGGGATTAGCCGCAAGGTAAGTCTACCAATAACGGTAAGAACCTTGACAACTTGATAGTCATGTTGGTGACATCGAAATAATATAATGTCAGTACAGCAAAACCATACAAATATCTAATGGTAAATCTGGAAAGCATATAAATAACTGATGAAGCCCAACCCCCTAAGTGCAAGGGTGAAAGCACTTTCCCCACGGTAGCGACTAGCCATCAATCCGTGAAGCGGGAATGAACGGTGGTAAGAAGTCAGTCCAGACTTCGACTCCAACTAGCAAGAGAGCATGGTTAGCGAAAGCAAATCTACGTCTGAATCATCGTGATCATGTAAAACAGCCTAGTGGACTAACAGGCTGTGCCAAAAGGCAAGGATAGAGTGACCCCAATAGCAACCGTTGCGGTCTGCACCACTCGCAATCCCGGTGAACAGTAGAAACCTAAACTCTCAACCAATGACTATCAGGAACGAAGTAACCACATAGTTTCTCTCAGGAGGTCGATGCCTGAGTAGGTGCTAACCGGATGAGCTATGTGGCGAGATTGAGTCAGAAGCTAATGCCTGCGGTAATGCGTAGGATATGCTGACGGACTCACGGAAAACAGATATATGTAGGTACAAGTAGCAATGAAAACGACTAAAACGAGTTTTAAGACTACGGCGGTATGGAACAACATCAACTGGAAGAAAATTCAGAGGATGGTGTTCAAGTTGCAAAAGCGCATACATAAAGCTGCTCAACGTGGGGATGTCAAAGCAATGCGACGACTCCAGAAAACCTTGATGAAATCCTGGTACGCTAAGCTTCTAGCAACGCGACAAATAACCCAAGACAACCGAGGCAAGAAGACAGCGGGAATAGACGGAGTAAAATCCCTCAATTACGCTCAACGTTTGGAACTAGCAAAAAATCTAAAGATTACCGGGAAGGTCAAACCAACCCGAAGAATCTGGATTCCCAAGCCAGGGACAGACGAAAAGCGACCCCTAGGAATTCCCACAATAACAGATAGGGCTTTACAGGCATTAGCCAAACTAGCCTTAGAACCACAATGGGAAGCCCACTTTGAGCCAAATAGTTATGGGTTTAGACCAGGGCGGGCAACACACGATGCCATCGAAGCCATCTACTTAGCTATCCATTGCAAAGCTAAGTATGTCTTAGATGCAGATATCTCTAAGTGCTTTGACAACATTGACCATCAAAAACTGCTGAGCAAAGTAAACACCTATCCATCCATGAAACAGTTAATCCGTAGCTGGCTAAAAGCTGGATATATGGATGGGCAGAATATATTCCCAACAGAAGCAGGTACGCCACAAGGGGGAGTTATCTCTCCGCTGCTGGCAAACATTGCTTTACACGGAATGGAAGAGGCTATTAAGGAGTATGCAAATACCCTACCTACTCGTAGGAACCACGGGAAAAAGCAAAACCGAAATGCTCTCAGTTTAATTCGCTACGCAGACGACTTCGTGCTTATTCACGAAGACATCAATGTTGTGTTAGGGGCAAAAGCCGTCATTGAAGGTTTCTTAAAAGACATCGGCTTGGAATTAAAACCAAGCAAGACTATAATTTGTCACACCTTTGAAGAACATGAAGGGAAACAACCCGGATTTGATTTCTTAGGTTTCAACATACGACAATTTCCAGTCAACGATGGGATGAGCGCCAAAGCACCCAAATCAGGAAAAATCCTGGGATTCCAAACAATCATCCAACCCAGCAAAAAAACGGTACAACGTCACTATAAGGCTATATCTGACATCATCGATTCCCATAAATCCGCACCACAAAAAGTGCTAATTCAGAAACTCAACCCCCTCATTCAAGGATGGGCTAACTATTACTCATCTGCTTGCTCAACAGATGCTTTCAGAGATTTGAATCATCTGATTTATACCAAGCTAACAGCGTGGGCGAGATACAGGCATCCTAATAAGGGTGCTGAATGGGTAGTTGAGAAATACTGGACAAAAGTAGGTGGGGATAACTGGGTGTTTGGTTACATCAACCCAGATACAGATGAAAGATATATCTTGTCAAAGCATACATGGACTAAGATTGTTCGCCATATCAAGGTTAAAGGCGATGCCTCACCATTCAACGGTGATTTCGTCTACTGGGGTTCAAGAACTGGGAAGAGTAAAGAAATTCCCTCTTTACTCGCCAAAACCTTGCACAAGCAGAAAGGAAAATGCGCCCAATGCGATCTAACTTTTACAACGGAAGATCAAATTGAGCTTGACCACATTCAACCAATCAGCCTGGGCGGGAAAAAGAAGTTCGAGAACATTCAAGCATTGCATAGACATTGCCATGACCAAAAGACAGCCAGAGATGGCAGTCTGAGCAGTTCCTATGACAGAGGTATGTTTTCTGAGGAGCCGGATGAGGTGAAAGTCTCATGTCCGGTTCTGGAGACGAGTAGCACTCGCGAGGGTGTTGCTTAGTTTAATGGCACCGGGGCAGTCTTGGAACCACAATATATCAACCAACTGCCGCCGATTCGCAACCGCTTAACCGTGACAGTGCAAGGCAAAATCGGCTCTACACCCGTTCAATCGCGCCGCCAAGAAACCGAAGTAAAAATAGACGAAAAAACCGCCACTATTTATGTCGGAGATTCTCGCCAAGGTTGGGTAAAATCCTATCAAGCTTTGCTGGAATTATCCACAGATGAAAGGTTTGCAGGAGAAGTTGAAGTCTTCATCGATTTGAGCGACGTTCGCCCGGTGGGAGAACCGTTAAAAGGTTTTGGCGGAGTAGCAAATCCGGTGAAATTGCCCGACCTTTATCAGCGCTGCGCCGCTATTTTGAATAAAGCTTTAGGGCGGCAGTTAAATTCAGTTGAATGCTGCGTGTTGATTGATGAAGCTGCGGTCACGATCGTTGCTGGCAATATTCGCCGAAGCGCGGGAATTCGTCAGTTTGATTCTGGTGACGAACTAGGCGCAAATGCTAAAGATAATCTCTGGCAACAAGATGAAAAAGGCAACTGGAAAATAGATCCCGAACGCGATGCTTTGAGAATGGCAAATCACTCTCGTGTTTTCCATTACAAACCAACACTGGAAGAATGTATTGATGCTGTTAGAAAACAGTATTATTCTGGTGAAGGTGCAATTCAATGGGCTGGTGAAGCTGTAGCTAGAGCTAACGTTGATTTACTTTCAACACCAAGTCTTAAAATAGAGTTCTTGAAAGCTTACGCACAAGGAAAAGCTAAACACTGGTTGCAGGAACGCTATCCTGACATGACTGCTGAGGAAGTAGAACATCGGTCAGTTCGTTTGGGCTTAAACCCGTGTGGTGAGATAATTGGCTCTAATTTTCACTGTGTCAGTGGTGACACTTTGCTAATTACGAAAGACGGACTGCATAAAATAAAGGACGTTGTTGGAACTGAAATAGAGATTTGGAATGGTAAAAGATGGAGCTCAGTCACACCATTTAAGACAGCGAGCGATACGAATGGCGGGCGACGCAAACTTTATCGCGTAAAATTTGCTGATGGTACTTATCTGGATGCTACAGAATATCATCGTTTCTTTGTCAAAGATCGATTTGGTAAAGTTTACCGAGAAGTTAAAACCACAGACTTGATGGATACAAGTCGATATAGCATTCATACTGAACCTTTTACAATTCAGTATGAAGATGGCTTGAATATCGATGCAAGTTATGCTTACACTTTGGGTGTGGCTGTAGGAGATGGAACTACAGACCAAAATGACAATGCAAAAGTTCGACTTTACGAAGGCAAAATGGCCTTGTCAGTAGCAGGAAATAAGTCTCCTGAAAGAAGCTATGACTATTTACCTGTTTTTACAGATGTAACTAACTTAAGCTTTTCTGGAGAGTTTCTGAAAAGTTTGAAAGTTAACCCAGAAGCATTAAATGTAATTGCGAGCTGGAACCGGCAAGCAATTTTACACTTTATTGCTGGATTAGCCGATACGGACGGCTCGAATACCCATAGTAATGGTATCAGAATTTATATTTCCGCTCGCGCTCGCGCTTTGAGAGTTCAGCTACTTTTGACCAAATGCGGTATTCGTTCGTCGCTAAATCTTTGCGCTCATCAAGGAGCAATTACTAATTACGGTGTCCGAAGTCAGGATTTGTATTACTTGCAAATTACTGACTGTGGTGAAATTCCTTGTCAGCGGTTAGATGTGAGCAAAGGAACCAATGCTAAATACAAAGGTAAATGGCAAGTTGTTAGAAGTGTCGAAGAATTACCAGGATTGCACGATACTTACTGTTTCAACGAACCCGAGTTTCATAAGGGAGTTTTCGGCAATACCCTAGCTGGAAACTGTAATCTTTCGGAGGTTCACCTCAATCAAATCGACCCTTACAACTTCAAAGAACAGGAGGAAGCTTTCACGGCTGGAGCTCTATCTGTCGCGGTACTTCTCAATCACAAATTTAGCGAACCCCGCTATCAATACAGTCGCGAATTAGACCCGATTGTCGGCGTATCTTTCACGGGATTGTTCGATTTCTTCGTTCATGCTTTTGGCGTTGAGTGGCTGCGCTGGTGGGTGGAAGGCCGCCCGCAAACTCCGCAAGGAATCGCTTTTAAACAGCGGGAAGAAGAGTATTTAACGGGTTGGCGGGAGATTGTGAATCGGGTAGTATGGGATTATTGCGATCGCCATTCCTTAAAACGCCCAAATCGCTGCACAACCGTTCAACCATCGGGTACTAAATCTCTGCTGACAGGTGCTTCCCCCGGCTGGCATCCGCCGAAAGCCCAGCGTTTCATTCGCCGCATCACTTTCGGCAAAAACGACCCCGTAGCCCTCGCCTGCATCGACTACGGATACAATGTGATTCCGTCTCAATCAGACAAAGATGAAAACGGCAATTTGCTGAACAATCCCTTCGACGAACGCTGCACGGAATGGCTGGTAGAAATACCCGTTGCGGTAAGTTGGGCTGATTTACCCGGTGCTGATGAAATTGACATTAACAAATTCTCAGCGGCGGCACAAATGGACTTTTATATGCAGGTACAAAAGTTCTATGTCCGACATAACACTTCGGCCACGATTGAACTGCGCGAAAATGAAGTTGAAAGTTTTGGCACGCGGATTTATGAAGCGATTCGCGACGACGAAGGCTACATTTCCGCAGCGCTTTTAGCTCGGTTTGATGCTCTTGAAACTTTCCCGCGTCTGCCCTTTGAACCAGTGAGCAAGGAAACTTACACCAAGATGGTGGAAGAGACTTTAGCGCGCCGCGAAATTGATGTTTTTCATGCGGCACTAAGTCGCTATGATTTGGGTGAAATGATGGATTCGGGGCCTGCTGGCTGCGATTCCGATAAGTGTTTGATGCCGGAGACTAAGGCTATGTAATAGCCTTGAAGGAAATCCCCCGTTTGGGGGATTTTTTTAGGTTTTTAAGTGCTGGTTCAGCAAAAATCGTAGGGGTGGGTTCACCAACCATCATTGCCTAAAATCAATAATCTAGTAAACCCGCCCCCACCCAACGACTAATTGTCACTCCCTCCCCGTTTCGGGGAAGGGATTCTTTGAAAATTAGCGATCGAATGTTCTGTCGGAAGTGTCAGCTTGCTGGGACTCTAGCAGGTCGGGGTTAAATATCACCGCGAATTTCCCGCCAGGAACCAAGCGACGGAGAATCTCTAGATGACCGTCCGCATCCGATCGAGTGCGGAACTGACCAACTGTCAACCGCTGCATTTTGGGCAGCAAACGAACCAGCACCCAAGGATAAAGTCGTTCTTTGTAAGGCATAATTAACTTGTCTCCATTACGTATGGGAGCCAGAGCCAGTGCTGATAGGTTGGTAGCCGGGACGCACTGGCTTTCTGACGAATGTGATGTTCTCCTCTCATACTACGGACAAATTGTGGTTAAGTCAACTTAACCACAGGAATTCTGAAATTGGATAGTTAATGAGTAGTGTGGGGGAAAAACTAAAACAGCGACGCCAATCGCTTTCTTTGACGCAGCAGCAAGTTGCTGATGAATTGGGCGTGACTGTAATGACGGTGAAAAATTGGGAAGCAGGTAGACATATTCCAAAGCTGTATCTAGAACAGACGAAAGCATTGTGCGACCTCCTGAAGCTTTCCTTAGAGGATTTGGTAAATTAAATATTTGTATGGTGCGTCGCTACGAGATTTTCAAGCCGATCCGCAGATTATAGACAGCGACGCACCCTACGGTATCTACAGAACTTCATCAGATACAATTCTGAATTAAACGGAAATGATATAAAAGCCCGATCGTACAATTAAAACTAGCCTGTTTTTTAGAATATGAAGATTCGCTGCATTGCCAACAAAGGGGCTTATCTACCGGAAAACTACCTAAATCCGCCGTTAGACATCACCAAAGAAACTGAATTTAAACTGATAGTAGGGAAAGAGTATATTGTCTATGCTATATCTGAATGGCAAGGTAATTTATCATATTATATTTGCGACGAGCGGTATACTTATTATCCCATACACAATCCAGCCCCGTTATTTGAGATAGTGGATGCCAAATATTCTCGGTACTGGCAAGTGCAATTAGCAAGTAACGGTTTGTTAGAGATTGCTTTTGAGCATTGGTTCTCCATACCTTATTTTTACGAAAAACTAACTGACTCAGAAGCAGAAGCTGTTTTGATTTTTGATAAAATAAAAGAACTCATGGACGCTGAAGCTGCAATTCCTCAACCCCAACCTTTCTCAGTTGATGAATTGTTGGCGAGGCCTCCGTTGCAGCCGGATCAACTAGCAAAAGTCCCTGGTTGAAATTATGTCAGAAAATCCAAATGAACCTAGAGAATACGATGCCGTTCTCGGCGGTCAAAATTTAATTCCTGTCAATGCTGCGGTACTCGGAGGCATCCCAGGCGTTAAAAGCCGCTTAGCTTCGCCCGCTGTCGAAGTTAGAATCGCCGCACTCTCCGAAGCGCTGAAATATGGAGAAGCAGGCTTGGATTTGATAATTCAAGCATTGCAAGATCGAATAATGTCGGTGAGATTTGCTGCCTATTTGCTGCTAAAAGATCGCGATGAGGAGAAGATAAAACAATATTTACGAAACTATAATACATCTGACTTTGATGTCATCATAGAAGATGCTTATGGAGAAGAAAACAGCAGCAGTAACTCATTTGCTGACTTTTTTCCCAATATCGTAAGAAGGGATTGAAATCGGCGGTTTGAATCCCCTCTACACAAACTTGATTCCCCGCAACGCTAGACTAAAAGAACATAGCCGTGTTTTGCGTTATTTGAAAATATCTTTCCGCTTCTGCAACAGCAAAGTTACGGTTAAATAAACTGCGGCGTGCAAGCCCAAAATTCCCCAATTCAGAGCCAAGTTTTGCCCAGTCGGTTCGTAGACTGCACTTTTTTCAAATAGCTGCGGTAAGATTGTACGATCGCACAATCTTACCGCACTTCCCTCAACCGTTCACATAATAATCCCGCGTTCCCTTCGCATTCATCGCTTCTCCGAGTCGATTTAACCCGTACACGTAAGCAGCAGTTCTCATGGAAACTGACAATTCCTCAGCTATTTTCCAAATTGCCTCAGTTTCTTCGACCATTTTATGCTTCAACCGCTGGTTGACTTCATCCAGCTTCCAATAAAGCCCGCTGCGGTTTTGCACCCACTCAAAATAACTAACCGTTACGCCTCCGGCATTGACTAAAATATCAGGAATTACGTGAATTCCCCGCGTTTCTAAAATCAAATCAGCAGCAGAATCAATCGGCCCGTTAGCTACTTCAAAAATAAACTTAGCCTTAACATCATTAACATTTGCTTCAGTTATTTGATTCTCCAAAGCTGCTGGAACCAGCACGTCCACATCTAATGCTAAAATTTGCTCATTTGTCAATATTTCGTGTTCTATAATATTGCAAACCGAACCTTCGCAGTAAATAGCTTTAATACCTTTATTAGAGTCTTTAAAGCCTCGAATACTGGGGATATCCAGCCCTTGTTTAGCATAAATTCCCCCTTGGGAATCGCTGACAGCAACAACTTTGTAACCGGCTTTCCACAGCAATTCTGCTATTTCTGCACCGGCATTACCAAAACCTTGTACTGCTACAGTTGTATCTTGAGGCTTTAGCTGAAATTTGGGTAGAATAGTTTCTACTACAAAAAAAGCACCCATTGCTGTTGCCGTATCTCTGCCCAAACTACCGCCAATTGTCACTGGTTTTCCAGTCACCACCGCCGGAGAAAGCTGCCGCTTAATAATATTGTACTGATCCATCATCCAACCCATAATCATGGGATTGGTGTAGACATCCGGCGCGGGAATATCGACATCGGGGCCGATGAAATCTGCGATCGCATCGACATAGCCCCGGCTCAACCGTTCCAATTCCAGTTTGGACAATTCTTTGGGATTGAGAGTAATTCCGCCCTTTGCCCCTCCAAAGGGCAAGTTGAGAACTGCACATTTAAAAGTCATCCAAAATGCCAAGGATTGCACTTCATCAAGGGATACATTTGGATGATAGCGCACTCCTCCTTTAGAGGGGCCTCTGGTATTGTCGTAGCGCACCCGATAACCTTGAAAAATTCTCAGGGAACCGTCGTCCATCCGCACGGGAATCGATACAATTAAACTGGATTTGGGATGTTTCAGCCGTTCGATCGTATCCTCGGAAAGCGACACGTATTTTAAGGCTCGTTCTAATCGGCGACTGGCATCGGCAAATAATGAATCAGACATAAGAAGTTAGTTGACTGTTGTTAGTTGTCACTTGACAGTTGTTAGTTGTCACTTGACAGTTGTTAGTTGTCAGTTGTCAGAGAGAAGAAGGCTTCTGGTACTTAAGCTAATTTAATCACAATCCGGGTTGAATTCTGTCAACACTCAACAGTTAACTGTCCGCAAACGGCCTTGTGTCGATCGACTTTTCGAGCAGTCCGAAGCCGCGATTAAGCAGATACACTTACAATAGAGGGTGATATGTAAGCTCAAGCCGCAATTTGAGTTCGATCGCTCAAATCACAGGCAGCCACCAGGGGAATTAAATTCTGAAATAGATCGAGGCTTTAGCTGACGTTATCAACTCAATTATTATTATTATTATGGTTGGACTCCTAGCCGCACTCTCTGCGTCGGCGGCAGGGGGTATGAGAATTGCCCTGCCCCTGCTGTTAATTGGTTTGTTGCGGATTGACAAACTTTGGTCGGAAATACCTCTATTGTCGGGGGTTCACCCCCAGGTGGCGATCGCCATCTTGGTGAGTTGGTCGCTGTTAGAATTATTTGCTTCTAAAACTTTTGTGGGACAGCGGGTGCTGCAAGTTGTGCAAATTATTTTCAGTCCCATTGTAGGAGCAATTATGGGAATTGCGATCGCTCAGGTAAGTTCGATCGACGAAATTATTGCTCACCCTTGGATGCTGTGGATTATTGGTGTTGTCGGAGGTTTGTTGGCTTTAGTGCTGCAACTGGTACAAGCAGGATGGCTTTACCGGCTGCGGGGTTTGCCGATTTGGGTGATTTTCCTCCAAGATGTTCTGTGCATTTCCTTGGTTTTGTTTGCCTTTGACGCCCCGCGGCAGGGAGGGTTAGTTGCTATGATGCTGCTGTGGCTGGCAATTCGCAGTTCTAAAGAGTGGTACCGCTGGTACAGAAGTCAGGGAATACCGGGCGATAAGGGAAATCCCCGCCGCCGCAAGCGCGATCCTGATTAATTAGTGATTAGTTATTGGTTATTAGTTATTAGTTATTTAAGTGAAATTTAAAATATGTAGGTTGGGTTGAGGTAACGAACCCTACGCTTCGCTCCGCCCAACTCTTGGTTGGAAATAAGGTGTTGGGTTTCGCTATCGCTCAACCCAACCTACTTCTGTCAACTGTCAACTGTCAACTGTCAATTTAAAGCAATCCGATCGAGTGTAGCGGGCCCTGACCCGTAATTAACTCGATCAATAGTGCGATAAAACCAATCATTGCTAAACGACCGTTCCAAACTTCCGCCCCCGTAGTCAAACCCCACTCCCACTGCTCTTGAGGGTACATTTTCACTGTCTTGGAAGGGCGTACAACATCCGAGAATTTAACGCTGGGAGATTCGATCGACTCGATGACTAAATCGGCCAAGGCTTCAATAAACACCGGATGAGTATTCAGGGCGGGCACTCGGTAGAAATTTTCAATCCCCGATTCTTCTGCTAATTCTCGATACTCCATGTCAATTTCTTGTAGAGTCTCGATGTGTTCGGAAACGAAACTAATCGGAACTACCAACAAATCTTGCACTCCATTTTCTGCCAATTCGGTAATGGCGTCTTCGGTGTAAGGCTTGAGCCATTCCACCGGGCCAACCCGACTTTGATAAGCTAGAGTGTGTTCGTTCGATCGGTTCAAATGTTCCATAATCAGACGAGTGCAATCTTGTATCTCGCGCTGATATGGGTCTCCAGCCTCTTCTACGTAGCTGAGGGGGACGCCGTGGGCGCTGAAAAAGATGTGAACTCGATCGGGATGAGGATTGTGGTCTAGTTCTTGGGCAATCAGTTCCGACATTGCCTGAATGTAGCCCGGCCGCTGATACCAAGAAGGAATAGCCGTATATTCGATCTCGGTGAGGGCTGGATCTTTGCCCCACATTTCTTCTAGCTGCCGGAAGCTAGAACCGCTGGTGCTGATGGAAAATTGAGGATACAGCGGCAAGATTGTCAAGTGTTCGATGCGATCGCGCTTAATTTTGGCGATCGCCTCTTCGGTAAAAGGATGCCAGTAGCGCATCCCCACGTAAACCCGAGCATCCTGTCCCTTTTTTTGCAAGAGTTCTTGCAGTGCTAGGGCTTGTTCTTCGGTAATCCGCCGCAAAGGAGAGCCTCCCCCGATTTGGCGGTAGTTTTCCTGAGATTTCTGAAAGCGCAGGGTCGAAATCAACCAGGCGAGCGGTTTTTGCATCCACGGAAACGGAATGCGAATGATTTCCGGGTCAGCAAACAAGTTGAACAGGAAAGGGCGGACATCCTCGATTTGATCTGGCCCGCCCAAGTTTAATAGCAATACTCCCACACGACCCATAGCGGTTACAGCTCTCCCATCGTCTCAGTTCTGTTATTTATCTTTATCATATAACTTAATAATATATTAAGTCGATAGCAAGGTATACATAATTTTGACTGTGGCAACAATTTTTAGAGATTTAAGTTATCGGTATCAGTGGCTGTACGATGCGATCGCGCGTCTTGCGGCTTTGAGCGTAGGCGGCGAGGCTCGTTTCCGCCAACTAGCCCTGCAAAATTTGACCGTCAGCGCGGAAACTAAAGTTTTAGACCTTTGCTGCGGTAGCGGTCAAACTACGCAGTTTCTGGTGCAATATTCGGAGGATGTCACGGGACTTGACGCTTCGCCATTATCGCTGCAACGGGCAAGGAAAAATGTGCCCAGGGCCAATTATGTAGAAGCTTTTGCCGAGTCGATGCCTTTTCCAGACTCTCATTTTGACTTGGTGCACAGCAGCGTTGCGATGCACGAAATGCAGCGGGCCCAATTGCGACAAATATTTCAGGAAGTATACCGCGTGCTCAAGCCGGGTGGTGTATTCACTTTGGTAGATTTTCACTCGCCCGCAAATCCGGTGCTTTGGCCGGGGTTGGCTGTATTTTTGTGGTTGTTTGAGACTGAAACTGCTTGGCAATTGCTCGAAACTGACTTGGGGAGTTTGCTGGCAGAAGTGGGATTGCGATCGTACAATTCCGAAGAAGCTCAACAACCCAAACTTTATGCTGGCGGCAGCATTCAAGTAATCCAAGTTCAAAAGTCAAAAGTCATTAGTCATTAGTCATTAGTCCTTAGTCATTAGTCATTAATCATTAGTCATTAGTTATTAGTTATGAAGCATTAGTGATGAGTAAATATTTCTCAGTTTAAAAGTAAGAATTCAGCAGTATTTAGTCAATAATTGGCGCGTCCGTTACTCATGACTAATGACTGCTGACTAATGACTAATGACTAATGACTCATACAGCATATTCCATGTATATGCGGTACACACAATCTTGAGATCGCCCGTGTCAGGTGCGTCGCCCTCAATGAACTGCAAGTTTTATCAAATATGAAGCAGATCCGCACCCTACTGATTAACACTAATGACTAATGACTAAGGACTAATGACTGATGACTAATGACTCCTAACTAAAAAAACTTCTTTGCTTCTGCCAAAGCCGCCTCAAACTTGAGCAATACATCCTTTTCTGTGTGAATAACTTTCTCTTGTTCCAGCAGCGGGCGGCCAAAGCGAAAAATGCCGTCCTGTTCTACGTGATCTACATAAGGTAGCGTTTCAGGATGCGGCAAAAATTTTCTGCCAATTGTGTACGGCGTGTGGAAAGAAAAACTAAAATCAGGAAACTTGTCGCTCTTGATTTCCAGGTAGTAAAGCGAGTAATAATCTTTGGTTTCGCAGTACACGCATTCGCGGCACTTATTTACAAGTTTGCGGTTCTGATAGAAAAACTCCCACTTGTCCCAATAGTAGCCATCTTTCATCATTTCCTGGTGGTCGTCGCACAGTTCGAGATATAATTTGTCAGCATCCGCCGGACGGTAGAAGTAAAGCATGGCGTAGGGCATTTCAATCAGTAACTTGACTGCTTGATTTTTTCGCTGATACCATTCCTGCTGGTGAGTTTCGTAGACTTCTTTATATTTAATTGCTTTAAAGCTGTTGAGCTGATTTTCTTTGGCCCACCGCGACGCCCAAACTGTCCAGTAAGCTAGCTGGAAAGTTGCTGAAATTTCCGCCGAACCTTGTTCTTTCCAGTCGGCAATGATTTTTTCCCAAGCTGAACTAAAAGCTACTCGCGATTGTTCGTTTTCTTCGGGCTTTTCTGTATAGATTGGAGAGGTTGTTGGGCGATTATTTTGAATCAGCCCTTTGGGTTCTTGGCGCCAATTATTAATCTCGGTTTGCGTAAGACTTAAGATGAATCTTCTGTCGTGAACTGGATATTCTAAATGGATTCCTGATTTGCGGAAAGAGCGGTATTCTAAAATAGGAAGTTTGCCTTGTTCAATCCACTGCTGGCGTTCTGCTGGCGAACACTTGAGTATTTCTTCTAATTCTACCGGATCGACGGCTAATTCACTTTTGAATGTCTCCCAAAATCTTTCTTGTTCGGCTGCATTTACTTCCAGCACTGATACAATTGTGCTGACGAGGTGATCGGTTTTGTCTTGGCCATTGTCGGGAAGTCCTAAAAATTCGAGGAGTTGGGTCTTGAGTATGCGTCTGGCAGAGATTAGCTCGGCTAACATGAGAAGCTCCAGTAGAGTCTGAACTTGCACCCTTGAATTGGCAAGATTTGCACAAGTCTTATATATCTTAATAGATTCTCCTGAGTTGTCGGCAATTGAAATGTCCGCGCCAGCGAAGCTATCCCGAACGCGGGTGCGAGCCCGTTGCGGTAGGGAATCGCCCAACCTCGGCTTCTGTCTAAGCCAAAATACTCAAAACAAGACCAAAAGGTCGATCGACCTTTTGGCTAAATTGGCTAAAACTCATATGTTGCACCATTCTCAATTACTTCTTTAGGAACAGGCTTTCCGGCCTGTGAAGCGAGAAAATTTATATTTTGTGGAACAGGCCGGAAAGCCTGTTGCTGACAATGGTGCAAGATATCAGCTAAAATCGATAATTGCGATCGCGCACCCACAAACTCACAGGCACAGCATGGCCTGTTTTGTCAACCTTTACTTCCACCAACAAAGATTGTCGCTGGTTCCTTTGAGCTTCGCTAATCTCCTGATTGACTTTTTCCCTTTCATCCTCTGGCATATAATAAGTTTCTAAGCCGTATTCCATCCGCCAACTGTTATATTTGCCCTTAATTGCGATTTGATTGGCGGGCAAATTGGCGGGATTTTTTAGACTGACGCTGACGGGTTTCCAAGCTTGGGGGCGGTCGGAATTCGCCGCCGCTTTTGGCGCTTCTAGTATTACATAAAAACTGGTTTGTGGCTTGGGATTGTGCGTATTTTGCGGACAAACAACCCCGGGCGGACAAGAGATTTTTTCGGCAGGTAAATCTTTCCAGCCGGGGAGTTTTTCGAGATTTGTGCGATCGGAAATATCATAGCTCAAAACTTGGTAATATCCGCGCAGCAAATCGTAAGGGTCTACTGGTGCTGTTTGCAGGACAACTGTTTTGCCAGTCATAAAAGTGTAAACTGCTGTAGCCGGTACTGCGGCAATTAGTCCGATTTGCAGCAGCAAAGGAACCCACAGCCGCCACGCGGGAAGGCGTTTAGCCGCGGGGGGAAGGGTGAAGGATGGGGGATTAGCAGTGGTATCTGCTATTTCGGAACTTTGATCTGTTGAAGCTGGATTTTCGGTGTTCATATTGGGAATAGGGAATTAGTTCGCAGAATAATATCGTTTACCTTTGAATCGGCATAATAATCTTCCGAGTGCAGTGCGATCGTCTCGCTCGCACTATAGTAGAATGCTCCTATTCATCGGGGATTTTTGCGAAGTGGCGCTCGAACCACAAACCCGCAGCAATTACGCCAATCCCGCACAAAACAAAGACAAAAGATTTGAGCAACAATCCTGTGTTGTATTCAAACACTCGACTGATAATTTGCAGGGTTATTAATACCATCCCTCCCCAAAAAGTCTGGCGGTTTCCTAATGCTAAACCTTCTCGGATTAAGCCGACAGCAAGCAAAAATAAGCAAACATTGAACAGAAAAGTCGCTAATTGAGGAATGGGAGTAAAATTGAGGTGAAAAAGCGGTATAAAGGCGCTGGCGAGGATTAAAATGCCGATCGCACTTGTAGTCAAATCCACTGCTTTTTGTTTGGGCCGCCGCAGTTCCAAACGTCCCAAACGCAGCCATTCAAACACCGTGAAACCGCCCAAAACAACAACATTTGCCAGCAAAACCCAATTGGGATCGGTTGGCGCAGGAGTCGGCGAATCTTGCCACAACCCGTAGAAAGAAAGAACATAAAACAAACCGGCGAGAAACAGCAGTGCTAAACTGCGGGCGGTAGCTTGAAACAGCCTGCTGTGTACCTTCGGCCAGATTGCGTCGTCGTATCCCCACAGCAAAGCGGGCGGTAAAGCACAAAAAATTGCAACACCCCAGGTTGGATTTAACCCTTGGACAATAGAAACTTGTAGGGAAAAAATTATCGCGATCGCACCTATGGCAAAAATAGCACGCGATCGACACCAATAAGCCAGCGGCACAAACATTATACTGGCTGCGATCGGCATTTGCCGCACCAAAACTTCCAGCCAAGAAAACTCGACTTTAGAAGACCAATCTAACACGGCAAGCCAATAGCCCAAACCGATTAAAAGTGCGGACAAAACGCCCAAGGAAGTCAACCGCAAACTGTAAGCCATTCCGAGCACGCCGATTCCCCAAGCAAGGAAAAGTCCGTAGGAAGAACCGCCAATGTGGAACATTTGCGCCATCAATGCCATATTTGCTCCTAAAATCAGAGCACCTAACAGCAACAATCCTTCACCTAGCAGTTTGTTTCGCCCTTTTGTTGCGGGCATATTGGGATTGGAGTTTTGGCTTCGGGATGGGGGAATTCGCCACAGATAGAAACCCGCCGCATTGACTGCTACGAAAAGACTTAGCAGCAGTGCAACTCTCACTTCGCGCGACCAAACTTGCCAGTTGGCGGCTACAAAGGTGATGACTCCTATACCGAGGAGAATGCCGCCGAGACTCATCAGAATGCTGAGGAATCGGTTGCGGGAGGCGGTTTCGAGTGTGTTGAATTGGTAGCGTTCCGAAAGTTGTTGGTAGAATGAAGTGTCGATGAGTCCTTCTGCTTGCCAGAGTTTGGCTTGTTCCCGCAACTCGCGCCGAAATTTATCTGAAATCATTGTTTATATTCCAGAGGATTTGAACTGTGATAGTTTTTAATATGTCATTTGTGGGGCGATCGTCGATGGAGGGTGGGACACCTGCTGAACTTGCACAGCAGATTTGATTGATATCCTTCGGGTGTTGAAACCGTTTCTACATAAACAAACTCCTAGCATAAAGAAACGAATAAATCAAGGAATGTAATATTATGGTACAAGCTCAATCTAAAAAGTTAACTTTTGACGAGTACCTTAATTACTCAAATGATACGGGTCAACGCTATGAGTTAATTGATGGGGAGTTAATAGCTTTGCCGCCAGAATCTGAACCTATAGTTCTCAGGTAGATGAGGTATGACTGACAACTTATATAACGGCTAAATAAAGAAGAGGGCTGAAGCCCAACAACGTACCTCATTTACTTGAGAACCGCTATCATAATTTTATTGCTAACTATAGCGGTTCTCAGAAAGATGAGGTACGTTGTTGGGCTTCAGCCCTCTTAGTTTCAGTGGTTAGATAAGCTATCACTCATACCTCATCTTTCGCTCGAAAGGCTATATCTATTTTTCTATTTGGTTAGCAGCGGGCTAGTGACACTCAGGCCGATTAAAACGCATAATTGCGAGGTTCAAGTTGCGGTTTTGCGATCGTCCGATGCAGCCAACCGCTACCCCGATTTGATAATTCTGGAACCCGAACACATTCCGCTGACAGCAATCAGGCTAACTATCACTTTCGATATGCTGCCTCCTCGGTTGGTTGTCGAGGTAGTCAGTCCGGGTAGACTGGGCAGGGATCGGGATTACGAGCGCAAACGAGCTCAGTACGCAGCGCGGGGCATTGCAGAGTATTGGGCGATCGATCCAATTGAACAAGTAGTGACGGTTTTGCGGCTTGAGGAGGGGCAATATGTTGAGGTTGGGGTATTTCGGGATGGAGAGGCGATCGTATCTCCGATGTTTCCACAGCTAAGTTTGACGGTTCAACAGATTTTGAGTGGAGAGGTTTAAGGGCGGATCGATAGCTAACTGGTTAGCATTCATCTAACCAGTCACTTTTCCGAGTAATATCAATTCCGTTAGCATCGGAATGATATAAACGGAGGACACGGCAGTGCCGTGTCCCTACCACGATTAATTGTAGGGACACGGCACTGCCGTGTCCTCTATATCATTCCGGTGCAGCCGGAATTGATATAACGCAGAATTTTGTTTCAATCCCCGATCGGGATTTAGTTTGATTGCAACTATGAATCATTTGTTGCCGAGGATTATAATCCTCGATGTTTCAATCCTAATAGAGTTTTATGGTAATTGCAACCGGATGTTTAACCCAGTTCTAAGGTTGTCACCCCAAACACTTGATTTAGGGGTAAAATTGGTGGCGTTAATGTGTACATTCGTGCAGTTTCAAAAACTGGTTTCATTCGGTACTTATCAGCCAGATTAATAGCTTCTAAATTGGTATCAGGCACATCTAAAAATACAGTAGCATCAGGTATTTTGGCCATTAATCCTTGCAATAACAATTCGGCAAAACCGACATTATCGGCAAATAACGGCCCAATTTTATACCCCTGACGGCAAACTCTTAAAACGCCGTAACCGCTTAGTTGTCCCTGATGTTTGACACCGAAAGCGAATATTTCAGGTTGTTGAATCCAATGCTTTAAAAAAACCGGACGGGGAACAGGAAAATGTTGAGAATCATAGGCTAAAATTTCTTCCCAAGGAACCGTTGAAAGTGGAATCAGCTCGTCAGGAATAACTCCAAATCCTAGACCTTGATAACGAATGTGACGGTGAGCTAATTTAAAACCAGATTTTTGATAATTTTCCTGTTGGGCAATAACGCCATCCAAACCAATATTTCGCGTTCCTAAATATTCGATCGCGGCTTGCCACAATTTTAATCCCCATCCCTGGCCCCGAAAGGAAGGTTTGACAATATATAAACCAATAAAACCAAAACTGGCATCATAGGCAACGGCAGAAATTGAAGCAATAGGTTCATCATTCAAATAACCCATGAAAAATCCTTGAGGATCGGTTTGAAAAAAACATTCGGCATCATAATATCCGGGGTTCCAACCTTCTGCCGCTGCCCAATCTACTGCTAAATTAAGTTCCGATATCGTCATCCCGCTAATCATCCATTGTTTTTGGGTCATATTTTTGTACTTAAAGTTATTGGATCTGGGGTTTTTGGTGGTTGCAACATCGGCTGCCAGTTCATGCGCTGTTACTGCGTTTCAATCCCTAATAGGGGTTTAGTTTGATTGCGGCTACAAGCGAAAGCTTTGAGCGGATTGTCTGGTGTTAGTCAAGTTTCAATCCCTAATAGGGGTTTAGTTTGATTGCGGCGCGTAGGGGATGATTACAATAAAGTTGCTTTCACCCGAGTTTCAATCCCTAATAGGGGTTTAGTTTGATTGCGGCCCAATTGTCAAGGAGGAGATTCATCCGAAAAGTCCGTTTCAATCCCTAATAGGGGTTTAGTTTGATTGTAGCCAAAGCAAACTAAGGTTCCGAACAGCTCAGAATGTGAGTTTCAATCCCTAATAGGGGTTTAGTTTGATTGCGGCGAATCTAATCGCTTACCAAAGACAGTCTGCCGACGTTTCAATCCCTAATAGGGGTTTAGTTTGATTGCGGCGTTATGAGTAGCATTGGTGGCAACTATAATTTTGGTGTATGGAAGTTTCAATCCCTAATAGGGGTTTAGTTTGATTGCGGCATCCGGAGTATATTTTCGGCGAATTAATGACTGGTTTCAATCCCTAATAGGGGTTTAGTTTGATTGCGGCGTGAATGCACAGCGCACTGCACTTAGTCCGAGCGTTTCAATCCCTAATAGGGGTTTAGTTTGATTGCGACGCTGAAGTTTTTGCCTAAATAGAAAATTAGTACAGGAGTTTCAATCCCTAATAGGGGTTTAGTTTGATTGCGGCAATTTGAGATTGACAACGAAGTTTATTCCGTAGGTTTCAATCCCTAATAGGGGTTTAGTTTGATTGCGGCTTGATTACACCATCAAAACCGAAAAACCCAGGTATGAAAGTTTCAATCCCTGATAGGGATTTAGGTTGATTGCAACAACTTCTTATTACTTAGGCAAAAGCTTTTATCTAGAGTTTCAATCCCTGATAGGGATTTAGGTTGATTGCAACGTTTGGTGTCGCGCTAGCCCCTATGGGCTTCATGGTGTTTCAATCCCTGATAGGGATTTAGGTTGATTGCAACAGAGCAATTAGAGCAAGCAGTTAAGAAGGGAGAAAAGTTTCAATCCCTGATAGGGATTTAGGTTGATTGCAACTAAAAGCTTAAGAAGTTGCTGAAATAGATAAATCAGCGTTTCAATCCCTGATAGGGATTTAGGTTGATTGCAACATGGTGCAATAATTGAGAGAGCATCAGAATGGATTGTGTTTCAATCCCTGATAGGGATTTAGGTTGATTGCAACTCTGGAATATCCCGGAAGGAGATTTGCTTAAAGAAGTGTTTCAATCCCTGATAGGGATTTAGGTTGATTGCAACTGGAACTACTTCTTACGCAGCCAATCAAGTAATGGGGTTTCAATCCCTGATAGGGATTTAGGTTGATTGCAACAGTTAGTTTCTGAAACTTTTACTGTATTTAATTTTCAAGGTTCGTTTGCGTCTGCACTAAAAGTACCATTTCAATACCGACCTGTCAAGAGGCAAATTTTTCAACAGCCCTCAAAACCAGTCACAGCAAGCATTACAGCGTTTCCGCGAACCGATTTCTTCCCACAATTAGCTCAAATCCTTACATAGCAAGCGATACAGCCGAAAAAAAACCACCCCCAAAAAAAACACCTACCCGTTCCCGGAAAACTCAACCATCAACCTGATTCAAATTCCAGTCGTAAGGCAAAAAAACGATCGCCCATCCATCGCCCACAGTCGCCTCCGGCCCCAAATAACCGCCCACATACTCAGCCACCGAACCCGCCGCCTTTACAAAATCCTCGCCGTACCACTCAAAAATCTTGCTCAAATAAAGCGTCTTTTTCTCGGCATCGTACCGCACCTTATCAGGATTGTGAATAAAACGGCTGGCATCCGCTTCTAGTTGAGTCCGTACCGACTCGGGAAAATAAGCCCCCCGGCGCAGCAGCGGGCACCCGACAGAAGCGCAAACTAATGCAAAATGGATGCGCGGTTCGGCAAATTCCGGCCGCAAAATTGCGTGTTCGATTTGATTGAGACTGTACTTTTTGCCGCCAATAATCGAATTTGAACGGGTGAAAAAATCCAAAAAACTCAGCCAGTTGGGAATTCCCAAAACTTTGGGACGGATGGACGCGATCGGATATACTTCGAGAACTTGAGAAATTGCGATCGCATTATAGGCATTCAGCCACAACGCCAGCCGCGCATCCGCATCAGTACAATCCGCCAAATCCACATCTGCCAAACTTTCCAGCCACCCCCTCAAAACATCTGCCCCCTCAGCTTTCCAGCGCCGATAATTGACGCGGCCGAAATCGTCAACGTAGCGTTGCAGCAACTCGTCCCAAATCGTAAAGTCGATCGTACCGATCATTTATTACTATCCATATGATAAGGCTGGCATTGCTTTAGATTCTGCTTCTATTTAATACTACCGTCAACCAAAATAGCACCTGCAACATTAGGGTTTTGCAGATTTGCCCCCGTCAAACCGGCAGCGGTTAAGTTAGCTTCGCTCAAATCAGCACCTGCTAAATTAACTTGCCACAAAGAAGCCCCGCTGAAATTTGCCCCGGATCAATTAGCTTCCCTAAAATTTGCTCTTCTCAAATCTGCCCGTTGCAAATAGGCATTTGCTAAACTCGCGTGCCCCAGGGGAATGCTTCTCAAATCGCATCGGGGACACTGGTTAGTTTGCTGCAATCGATCGACTTGTTGGGGGTTAGCTGCTGTCGCCCCTGTTGCCAACCCGATCGCCTGTCGCAATAAAACCGATCCCAAATTTACAGATTTAATGCTCTTTACCTTCTACAATTATAAAATATTCTCAATTTAAACTTCAACTGGGATCTGTTTCTTCCGGCACAACACCCATCCCACTTTCATCTGCAATTTTTTGAATTTTCCTTACCTCCCTAACAAACTATGAGCGATCGAACCAACTTTTTCGATAAACTGTTAGCGGCTGTTGAAAGCAATCAAAGTTTGCTGTATTTAGCCCTCGATCCCGACCCCGAAAGCTGGTCGGATTCTGCTTCAGCAGCGTCCGGGAACACTCAAAGTTTGATGGATGATTTGTTGGCAAAGCTGAAATGTGCGATCGACCAAACATCGGATTTAATTTGTGCCTGCAAACTCAACCTCGGTTTTTACCAATCTCTCGGTATTCCCGGCTGCGAATTGCTGCAACAAATTTTAGCAATTATTCCCTCTCACCTCCCCGTAATTTTAGATGCCAAACACTGCGATTTAAACACCAGCACAGTGTTTGCCAAAACAGTATTTCAAGACTGGCAAGTTGATGCTATTACCTTAAGTCCCTATGCCGGATTCGACCAAGTAGCGCCTTTTTTGTTATACCCCGGAAAAACTGTTTTTGTGCTCTGTGCCACCGCCAACGCCTCAGCGGCGGCTTTGCAAGAATACCCGACGCCAGAAAACCCTTTGTACTTGCAATTAGTCCGACTCTCTCAACTTTGGGGAACTCCCGAAAAACTCGGTTTAGAAGTAGGAGTAATGCCGGATATGTTGGCGCGCATCCGCCAAGCGGCTCCTGAACGCCTAATTTTAGTCGAAGGAGACATCTCGGCAGAAAATGACCTCGCAGAAGAAAACGACCTCGCACAACTGCTGGCGGCCGGTTTAAGCAAGAATGGTGAAGGTTTGCTGCTGCCAGTCCCCCCGAGTTTATTAGCGGGGAAAGAGCCGCGCCGAGAAATTGAGACATTGCGGGATAATATTAATCAACAGAGGCTGCGGGCGATCGAAGGTAGTCCCACTTGCGAATTGTGGCTGCCCGATGTTTGCTTTTTACAACAGGAACCTCACCGCGATTTAATCTTGCAACTTTATGACATCGGCTGCGTAGTTTTTGGCGACCACGTACAAGCATCAGGAGCCGTATTTCCATATTACATCGACTTGCGAAAAATTATCTCAATTCCCCAGATTTTCCACCAAATTGTCAGCGCTTATGCAGACATTCTCAAGAGTTTAAAATTCGATCGCATTGCCGGAATTCCCTACGGTTCTTTACCCACAGCAACGGGTTTAGCATTGCGGATGGAACGGCCGATGATTTTCCCGCGCAAGGAGGTGAAAACTTACGGTGCGGGCAAATTGATTGAGGGGCATTTTCAGGCAGGAGAAACGATTGTCGTAGTCGATGATATTTTGATTAGCGGCAAAAGCGTGATGGAAGGCGCGGGCAAGTTAAAATCTGCCGGGTTAAAGGTGGAAGATATCGTGGTATTGATCGACCACGAACAGGGAGTCAAAGATAAGATGCAGGCCAACGGTTATCGCGCCCATTCTGTGTTAGCGCTTTCGGAAATAGCTGAGATTTTGTATCGAGCAAATCGCATCGATACCGAGCAATTTAATCTGTTGACTGCGGAACATTAAATTATAAAATTTCTAGTTACCAGGCTCTGCCTGGTAATTAAGATCGGGAGGCTTTGCCTCCCAAATTCTGTCTCGTTTGCCTTGTCTTGTTTGCCTTGTTTTAGTGGAGGCAGAGCCTCCTGAAAGGAGTTACCAGGCAGAGCCTGGGAACGAGTAAGAACGAGTAAGAATTAATTGTCTCGTTTTCTAGTTACTAGGCTCTGCCTGGTAATTAATACCCCGAGGCAGAGCCTCCTTTACTTATGTCTCATTTGGCTTGTTTTAGTGGAGGCAGAGCCTCCTGAAAGGAGTTACCAGGCAGAGCCTGGGAACGAGTAAGAATTAATTGTCTCGTTTTCTAGTTACCAGGCTCTGCCTGGTAATTAATACCCCGAGGCAGAGCCTCCTTTATTTATGTCTCATTTGGCTTGTTTTAATGGAGGCAGAGCCTCCTGAAAGGCGTTACCAGGCAGAGCCTGGGAACGAGTAAGAAGCGAGATCAAGCTTGCAAAACTTCAATTAAAGCATCGCCCATTGCCCGACAGCCGACGAGTTTCATGCCTTCCGACATGATATCACCAGTGCGATAACATCGATCCAAAATTTCGACAACTGCTTGCTCGATTTTATTAGCAGCTTCCGGTTGATTTAAGCCGTAGCGCAGCATCATTGCCGCGCTTAAAACTTGGGCGATGGGATTGGCTTTATCTTGTCCGGCGATGTCTGGTGCAGAACCGTGCACGGGTTCAAAAACTCCCGGGCCGGTTGCTCCCAAACTAGCAGAAGGCAGCATCCCAATACTACCAGTTAACATCGCCGCCGCATCGGAAAGAATGTCGCCGAATAAATTGCCTGTGACAATTGTATCGAACTGTTTCGGACAGCGAATTAACTGCATTGCTGCATTGTCAACGTAGAGGTGAGAAAGTTCGACATCAGGGTATTCGGAAGAAAGGGCAATAATACGATCGCGCCACAGTTGCGAAACATCCAAAACATTCGCTTTATCAACGGAACACAGCCTTTTCCCCCGCTTCCTGGCCGTCTCAAAAGCAACTCGCCCGATTCTGTCAATTTCTGACTCGGTGTAAGCCATTGTATTGACGCCGCGTTTTTCGCCTGTTTCCGTCTCAAAAATACCTTTCGGTTTGCCGAAATAAATGCCGCCTGTGAGTTCGCGGATGACCATCATATCCACGCCTTCGACAACTTCCCGTTTCAAACTAGAAGCATTAACCAATTGCGGTAAAATAGTCGCCGGACGCAAATTCGCAAACAATCCCAATCCGGCGCGCAGCCCTAATAATCCTGTTTCCGGGCGCTGTTCGCGGGGCAAATTATCCCACTTGTAACCGCCGATAGCCGCTAATAATACGGCATCGCTATTGCGGCATTTTTCCAGAGTTTCTGCTGGTAGCGGATTGCCTGTTGCGTCAATAGCAGCGCCGCCCATTAAAGCTTCTTCAAATTCAAAGCCGATGTCCAATTGTTTGCCGACAAGTTTCAGGACATCTACCGCCACAGCGATAATTTCAGGGCCGATGCCGTCCCCCGGTAAAAGAGTGATGCGGTAGTTTTGAGTCATATCAATTTTGGAGTTTTGATTGTAGATTTTTGAGGGGAAGCTAAGAACTTCTCGCCGGCTTAGAATTATATCAGCTTCTGTACGCCATCGCACAAACTGGATTTTCACCCGTGAAGACATTGTATACAGATACCGACATCAACGAATACTTTCGCGCGCTGACTGGATTTCCACCCCGACAATTCCAAACAGAAACAATCCACAAAATTCTCAACCGCCAAGATGTCCTGCTGAGGGCGCCCACGGGTTCGGGAAAAACTGAAACTGCGATCGCCCCTTTTCTCTTCGCCCAAACTCTCAACCTCGACTTCCCCAACAAACTCATCTACGTTGTTCCCCTGCGAACCCTCGCTAACAGTCTCCGCCAAAGAACAGAAATTATCCTCAAAAATTGGTCGCAAGTACATCTATTAGCTCGTCCTTTGACGGCGGGGCTGCAAACCGGAGAAAACCCGGAAGACCCGAGGTTTGAAGGCGATATTATCTTTTGTACGATCGACCAAATGTTGAGCAGTTTTTTGAATATCCCTTATTCTGTAGGTCGCGGTTCTGCTAATGTCAATTCAGGAGCAATTTTTGCGGCTTATTTAGTTTTCGACGAACTGCACTTGCTCGATCCAAATCGCTCTTTTACTGCGGTTATCAAGTTGTTGCAGCAAGTTAAAGGAATTTCGCCCTGTTTGCTGATGACGGCTACTTTGACTGACGAACTTGCCGATCGCATTATCGAGGAAATTAACAGTGAAATTAGTAAAAGTTGAAGATGCGGATTTAGCGGAAATAGAAGGCAACCGCTGCCGGACTTTTCGTGCTGCATCCAACCCCTTGACGGCTAGTGTTATTCTCGCCGACATTCAGCAGCACTCGCGCCGGCGAGCGATCGTAATTTGCAATACTGTCTCTCAATCTCAAGGTCTTTTTCAAGATTTAAAAGCAGCAGATTTAAACGGCGATTTAGAAATTACGCTGCTGCACTCTCGGTTTTTGCCAGAAGACAGGGCGAAAAAAGAAACTTACTTGCAAGCAACTTTTGCTGAGAATTGGTTGGATGAGGGAATCTGTCAAGTTTTGATTGCTACTCAGGTAATCGAAGCGGGACTTAATATTACTTGCGAAGTCATGCACTCGCATCTTTGCCCGATGAATTCTTTGCTGCAAAGAGCCGGCCGCTGTGCGAGATTTCGGGGAGAAAAGGGGGAGGTTCGCGTTTACCGTTCTTTTCAATTGTCGGAACTTAACTCGGAGTTAGCAGCAGCAGATTTTGATGACAGCGAAGCTGAAAATACTCCTAAGAAATCCCGAAAGTTTTTGCCTTATGATGATGGCATCTGCGAAGTTACTTGGCAAGTTTTACAGCAACACTCGCAATCGGAAACAGCCGATCGCCCTGTGGGCTTTCGCACGGAGGAACAGTGGATCGATCGGGTTCACGCAGCCGAAGATTCGCTGCAAGCCAGACGCAGACAGAACGATCGCTCTGAGTTCGATCGCAAATTTAACGCAGCCGTTTTTCAGGGCGATCGCAGCGTTGCTAATGACTTGATTCGGTTGGTAGACAACCGCAGCATTTTTGTCTGGGAAGAAGCAAGTTTCATCGATTTTGATAGCGAACAAATTGACCCTAAAAAACTGTTGCCTTTCTCGGTACCGAAGACAACTTTGTGCAAAGTTTGGCGCGAATTCCAAAATTTAGAATATCAAAATGATTGGATATTCAAGCGAATTGAATACCCCGCAGATCGCACGGCAGAAACTTACAATCAACCGATATGTACTCCCATACGTTCCACCTCGGATTTGCTCGGCAGCGTCCAAATTTTAGTTAATTCCCGCTACATTCACTACGATCCAGAGGTTGGCTTAGTGATGGGTGCTGCTGTAGTTGGCAGCCGCTTTGCATCGCCGGAAAAAGTAAGAAAGCAGGTAGCTAGCGAATACAAATACCGCATGGATAATTATGTCGGTCATTTAGTTTTGATGGGGAAGTGCTGGCGGGAACCTTTTTTAGCAAAAATGTTAAAAAACGGCAATATTTCTGAGGTAAAATACGGCAGCGTTCGGGATGAATTGCTACCAGCCGGAGGGCGGTTTCTGCAAAGCAAGATATTTCCAAAAGCGACAGCAGTAGAAACAGCGGCACTTTTTGAATATTTGGTATTTTTGGCAATTTTTACTCACGATTTGGGGAAGTTGCAAGTTAAATGGCAGCAGGTAATGAGGGGATGGCAGGAGATTGCTTGTCGCGAATTTGGCGGCAGAAATCCCAAGTCGGAATTGCTGGCGCATACGGATTACGATGCGGGCGATCGCGAAAATCTAGACTCGCAAGGAAGAACTCAACAACAGGCGCTGAAAGCTTGGGAAAATCAGCACAAACGACCGAATCATGCTGTAGAAAGCGCGTTTTTGTCGAGGGAAATTTTGAGACAAGTTCTTGTGCCCTTGTTGGAGGAGAGTTTTGATGCCGATCGCGAACAAATTCAAGATATTTGCTATGCAGTTATTTTAGCAGCAGGGCGCCACCATTCGGCTTGGGCGAAGGGATGGTCGAGCAAGGATGTTGCTAAGATGAGACCGATGCAATTGCATCCAGATGCTCAAATGGCGATCGATTCTAGTTGGCGAAATTTAATTCGTTTTTTACCGAAAACTCTGCCAGTTTCTGAGGAAGCGCCTAAGTTGAGCCGAATTTCATACGATGCGAAAGTTTTCGATCTCGATCGATTTGAGGTGGATCAAACTGAATATTTGCAATTGTATTCGCTGGTGGTGCGCGCTTTGAGACTGTGCGACGCGCGATCGGTGCAATTATAGATGTAGGCTGCACAATGGGTACCTTACGAAGATTAGCCAGCCGAATAAAATTCGCGGAGTTTACGGGCACACAAACAAAGTTGGCGCAACGCGAGACTGGGAGAAGATTAATTAACTTCGGAAGACCCCCTTTCCGTTGGGATGATACCATTAAATTCAGAAAATAAATTGAGGCAAAAGCAGTGACAGTCGATCGGCTTTTTGTAATCAAAAAATTCGGTACATACGCTGACACATTTTTAATGCTGGGATTAGCTAATTTAGCTGAAGATGCGCTTTCTCGAAGCAAGCTAAAAACACAAATGCAGCTTATTGATGAAGGAACGCGCTACTGCATTCAGTTCAAAAAGCCTGTCAATCTCGAAGCTTTTTCGCAACTGACTTATGCCGATGCTTTTCCTCCGGTATGCGGCGCAAAAACCGATCGCACTCCAATTTCCGCCGATACAACACCTTTTGATACTGTTGAACGCACAGAAATCAGAAAGCTGTACCGCGATTATTTGTTTCAGCAGCGGGCCAGACCTGAATTCACAGAAGAATCTCCGAAACCTCCCGATCCGAGGACTCAAAACGGGACAATTTTAGTCTCTATGAGGCGCGAAAAAAAGCATAATGATTTGTGGCTGCAAGGGCGACAGCTAAGCAATAATTACGGCAGCTTTATTGTGGCTTTATTGCAAGCATTCAGCCGAGAAACTATACCCGACTCAAAAAGCCAAACTCAGCTAGTCGCCGAATTGTTTAAACAAGCAACAGCCGAGAAATTATTTAAGCCTGTAAGTGCCGTTCAAATTTATTTGCCGACAGCAGTTCAAGGTGTTAACCGGATTAAGGCAGATAGCAATAAAACCGACAATCAAAAAACTGATTGGTTGAGTTTGTGGCTGATTGCCGGCGGTTTGTTTAATTTTGCACTGTGCGATCGCATAAAAATAGCTGAAAGAATTTACGATTGGCGGGTTGTTGCCCTGGAACCCAGCAACATTTCGCTGGGAAAATACCGCAAAGTTCTCGATGACTTGCGCGTACACAACCCCCCTGGCGGCGGACACGGCACTGCTAGATTTGATGCTGAATTAGTCCTGAGATTCTGTCAAACGCTGTTAGACAATCATCCGGCACAAGCTGAAGGCAAACTAGAAGACGACCTGGAAATTGGGGAATCGGTCGATCGCTATGTCGGCGGTTTTAGCGGGACGCATTTTGGCTCAAAAGGTCAAGTTTACGGTGTCAAAGATATTTTTACCCTAGGAATTCCCGGTTGGATTCACCCCGAAAATGACGAAGAAGTGCTCGACTATCAAACGGTTTTGCACGAGCATTTATCAGTTATAGTGTCTTTATCGTCTGAGGAAGGAAACAGCGAATTACTAGCAGCTTATCGAGATTTTATTGCCGGAAATAATCTTCGCAATTTCTTTCCTTTTCAAGTTGGTTATGCAGATTTTGCAGTCAAGCGCCTTGCTGACTCTAAATCTAAGTCTCCCCGTTTATTTTCTGTAACAGGACTCAACACGATGACTAAAAAAGATGCCGATTTTTTGACAATTACTAAAGATGAGAGTTTTCTCCGCATTGCTAAAGCGATCAATCAAGCAACGGTTTATGCAGGGAAAGTTCAGACGAAAGGTGGGGTGAAAGAATTAGATTGGCAGCGACAATACGGTTTGGCACAAGTTTTGAGCAGTCAATCGGGTTCTAAGAAAGATTTTGTTTGCGCGATCGCCGATTTTTTGGCTAAGTACGAATCTGAGAATTTGCGGCTTTTGGAAGGCTATCTCAAGCAAGGCAAGCGTTTGATGCGAGTGCAGCCGACAAAAGAAGATTTAGACAGGTTAATGGAACTTCTCAACGAATTTGATACGGTTTTAGTAGCGAATTTGCTGATTGCTTACGGTTACGCGAAATGGTCGAAAGCCAAGGATGAGCCGCCCGATGACTCCCTAGAGGAAAATAGCTCAACTGCGGAATCCGAAGATTTTGAAGAACAAGAATAAGGATAATTTATCATGAAAAACTCAACTTTTCCCGTTTATTCGATTTCCCTCAGCGGACTGGTTTCCTGGCAGCTACACGCCCTGAACAACGAAGGAACCGAGGGCAATCAATCTCTAACTCGCCGCTACTACATTGTGGAAAAAGGCGACCCGGAACCGAAATTTGTCAACGGCGTTTCTGGGGACACGATCAAACACATTCAGGCGGAACATTTACACCGAATCTGCACTGAAAGCGAACTGCCTTTGTCTGAAGGTGGCAAACAATGCAATCCGGATCGCATCGGGTTTGATATCGATTTAGCTGAAAAGCAAAAAACTGCATTTTTTACCGAACAAGAGGCAAATTTAGCGGCAAAAACTGCGAAGGTTCTTCAAGTCTGTACCATCAGCGATTTAGAAGGATTTATGGTGACAGAAAAAAAGGGACAAACTCTCAAACGCGAGTCGGTTATTGAATTTGGCGCGATTGTCGGTTTGCCCAGTTTTGTCAAAACTCAGAGTTACTTTCACGCGAAATACGGCACTGACAATCCTACTCCTTATAACGTGCAAATTAGCTCTGGTTTGTACGCGACTGTTCTCAATATCGAAGCGTTTCGGATCGGCTACAATCCTCATACTTTTAATTATGCAGTTGCTGCTGGCGATCGCAAAAAACGCCTTGATGCTTTGCTCAAAAGTGTGCTCTACACTTTCCTGCAACCCAACGGCGCGAAACGCAACACAAATTTGCCCCATCCCGACCATTTTGAAGGCATCATTGCTGTCAGCACGCGCCGCTGTCCCGCACCGATGATCAGTGCTTTAGATGCTGATTATCACCGTCAAATTGAAAGCCTCGCGAACACCCTCAACCGGATGAATGGAGAGGGAACAATTCGGCTGTTTAGGTTTGAAACAATGGCGCAATTTGCCGAACAAATCCAAGAATTAATCACCTTATCTGCACCCTGGGAGAGCAACCGTGCCGAAGCGATCGAATAATTCTCAAATCTCTCGAAACTCTGATTCTAACCGTGCAAATACGGATAATTTGGGGGGTTCGAGTCAGTGGTTAGCTGTCAGTTACCAACCCGTTAGTTTGTTTTCTCTCAAGCGTTCGGATGCTACCAGCATGGCTGCTCGTTCTAACTTAGTGCCGACTCCTTACGCGATTAAGATGGCGCTGTTAAAAGTTTTGTTGGAAAGCGAAGGCGCGCTGCATTCCAGCGATTTTGACGAGTGGATTAAAGGGGAATTTGCCTGGATTCGAGATTTGCAAATTTGGGTGCGGCCGCCGGAAAGATTGGTAGTTAATCGCAACGGTTACAAACTCCGGTATTACGATCAAACAGCGGATAAAGCTGATAAAAGTCGCTCGACGGTTCCGATGCAAGGCGGGTTTGTGTTTCGGGAATGGATTTATTTGGAGGGCAATTTGGAAATTCACTGCGGGGCAAATTCTCGATCGCCCGAATTGACCAAATTGTTCGCTCTCATCAACTATTTTGGCAAGCGGGGCTGCTTTTTTCAGTATTTGCCCGATCGAACTCAAATCACTCCCGAACCGCTGTGGCAGCCGGATTTGAGCCTTAGTTTCACCGTCGGGGCGATCGACGATTTAGGCAAAAACACCACCTTTGGCAAAATCAACCCCTTCTCTTCGGAAAGAGCAACACTTGACAAAGACCGCACAATTGTTACCGGATTTCTGCCCCTAAAACTAACAGCAACCAGCGCGCGCTATGACTTTTACCAAAGACTCTGAACAAGAATTTGCCGGATTGAGCTTAGTATTAAAACCTGCGGCTGGCTCAACTCGTTCTGTTCCATTAATCGAGTGGCTGCCTGCTTTTAAATCTCCATTAGTTTGGGTGCCAGCAGCTCCGAGATCGGGCGTTTTAAAAGCAATCGCAGTTTTGCAGCAGCCGGAGTTTTATGCAGAACTAATGCAGGCGGTTTGCTGGCAAATCAGCAAGCATAAAACAGTCGAATGGCAAGGGAAAATTTGCGAAGTTACGGGAGTAGAAGTCGATGCTTCATCCCTGCACATTCTCCAAATTCCGCTGGGGGCAACCGAAGAGCTTCCGCACACTTTGGGAAGGGCGATTCACGCTCAATTTTTCCACTGGATGGGAACTGGAAATGCCGAACTAACTGAAGAGTTGCACCAACAGGATAACTTTCCCGGTGCTTTAGTTTTGAAACCAGGCAAATCTCCCCAGCAAAAATATCTCAAATTCGGATTGCTGCGGCCGGAATTGCTGGCTCCTTTGCTGTGGGGATTGAGTCAAGATATCGGCGCAGACATAGCTTTGACGGGGATTGCTTGCCGTTTGGGGGAAGCGGTGGAAGTTGTGGAAGCTAGCAGTTATGAGATTTTAGCAGAATCGCCGGCCCAAAGGTCGATCGAACTAGAGTTTCTGTCGCCGACAAGTTTCAAGCAACTTCAGTCATGTCAGCCTTTCCCTTTGCCGGAATTAGTATTTGGAAGTTTGCTGCGCCGCTGGAATGCTTTCGCGCCTGCTGCGCTGCAATTTCCAGCGGTTGAGTGGACGGGTGTCACTGCTGCTTACGAGCTCAAAACTCGCGCTTTGAAAATGAAAGCGGGAGCAGAAATTGGGACGACTGGATGGGCGAGATATGAATTTGCAGATGCCGAACAGGCAAAAATTGCTGCGGTTCTTGCCCGTTTTGCGGCGTTTTGTGGAGTGGGGAGAAAAGTAGGAATGGGCATGGGACAGGTGAAATTAAGGTAATAGTTTGCTGTGCATATAAGGAATGTAGGGAAAGTTAAAAATCCTCGCTTGGAATCGGCGGTTGCAACCGCTCTTTGCCAAACGAAGTCTTAGCAGAGGGGGACTGAATAATTATTCAGTTTTATGCAAGTTTATGCAAGCGGAATCGGCGGTTAAAACCGCTACTAGACTATCCCCGTAGGGACACGGCATTGCCGTGTCCCTACTTCACAAACCTTTGGCAGGGCATTTAGAATCGTTGCTTTTTCTTGTTCCTGAAGGGATACGGCATTGCCATTTCCCTACTTCACAAACCTGGAATAAGCGTCGGTAGTTATCCCAACTCCGGCAATACCAATATATTGCCGTGTCCCTACTTCACAAACCTGGAATACGCTGTATGAATGAAAACTTTTTGCCTTTGGCTTATCTCAATGCTTGGGAATATTGTCACCGTCGGTTTTATTTGGAATACGAACTGGGGGAAATGGAGGATAACGAACATATTCTGATCGGGCGGCATTTGCACCGGAATATTAATCAGGAGGGAGTGAGTGAAGAAAATGGTGTTTTGATTCACCGTCAGCAGTGGGTGTGGAGCGATCGCCTGCTGGTAAGCGGCATTATTGATGCTGTGGAAGAGCGGGATGGTTTGTTAATTCCTTTGGAGTACAAAAAAGGAAAAATGGGGAATTATCTTAACGATCATTTTCAACTTTGCGCTGCTGCTTTGTGTTTGGAAGAACGCTTGGGGCGGGAGATTGGGTGGGGGGAAATTTTCTATACCGGCAACAAGCGGCGAGAGAAAGTAAATTTTTCGGCGCGGTTGCGACAGATGACTGAAGCAGCAATTTTTGCGGCACAAATTGCTGTCAAAGGTGCGATTCCCGCGCCGAGTGACAATGCTAAAAAGTGTCAGGCTTGCAGTTTGCAAGGAATTTGTTTGCCGTTTGAAGTTAAACAGTTGCGTCAGGAGATGATTTAAGTTATGCCTGTTGTTTATGTGACTCAGCCGGATGCTGTTTTGAGCAAAACCTACGAAGCGTTTACCTTGGCGCTGCGGCAGGAAGATGGTAGTTGGAAAAAGCATTCTATTCCGGCTCAAACTGTCGAGCAAGTGGTGCTGATTGGCAATCCTCAAGTTACGGGGGATGCGATGGTTTACGCTCTGGAATTGGGAATACCCGTGCATTATCTTTCGGTTTTTGGCAAGTATTTAGGAGGGGCGCTGCCGGGGTATTCTCGGAATGGGGCGCTGAGATTGGCTCAGTATCAACTGCACTGCGATGCGGCGAGAAGGCTGGATTTGGTAAAGTCGATTGTGGCGGCTAAGATTCAAAATCAACATACAGTTTTGTACCGCCAAAATATTAAGGACAATCCGCTGAAAGCTAATAAGAAGTTAGTGACCCAAAAGCAGACTTTAGATGAGGTGCGAGGCGTTGAAGGTTTGGCGGCTAAGAATTATTTTGGTGCTTGGTCTTCGATGTTGAAAGCACCTTGGTTTTTTCCGGGGCGAAATCGGCGGCCTCCTACCGATCCTGTGAATTCTTTGTTGAGTTTTGGTTACGGACTTTTGCGGGTGCAAGTAACGACTGGGGTTCATGTTACCGGACTCGATCCTTATATTGGTTATTTGCATGAAGTGAGTCGCGGCCAACCGGCGATGGTGCTGGATTTGATGGAGGAATTTCGCCCGCTGGTGGCTGATAGTTTGGTGCTGTCGATGCTGCACAGGCGCGAGTTTGAACCGGCAGATTTTACGGAAAGTTTGGGGGCTTATCGGCTTTCTGATGGCAGCCGAAAACGGTTTTTGCAGGCTTTTGACAGGAAGATGAATGATGAGTTTAATCATCCGGTTTTTGAATATCGCTGTACTTATCGGCGGGCGATTGAGTTGCAGGCGAGGCTGTTGGGCCGCCACTTGCAAGAGGGTGTTGCTTATAAACCTTTAGTTTTGCGGTGAGAGAGGATGAAAGATACTTTGTTTTATTTGGTGATTTACGATTTGCCGGATTCCGAAGGTGCGAACAAACGGCGGAAGCGGCTGCACAAGTTGCTGTCTGGATACGGAAAGTGGACGCAGTACAGTGTTTTTGAGTGTTTTCTGACTGCGGTGCAGTTTGTGAAGCTTCAGCAGCAGATTGAAAAGTTGATTAGGCCTGTGGAGGATGCGGTGCGTATTTATGTTTTGGATGCGGGCTCGGTGAGGCGGACAATTACTTACGGTTCGGAGCAACCTAGGGAGGAAAGGACGATCGTCTATTAAGATTCACGAATTAGGCAGAAACCGGGTTTTTTTGCGAAAATACTGTATCAAAGTTTTAAATCTCAAAAAACCCGGTTTCTTTGGTATGAACGCCTAAGTCCTGTTTGGCTGGTGCCGGTAGAATGAATGAACCCGGTTGCTCGACCAAACCGGCTTTTTGGCTCGGAGTGATCTTGACAGGGGAAGCGCGATCGACTTATGATGATTTTCGTGAACCGAAGTGAGGGCAAAACTTGCGGAGGTTGACGAAAAACGCCAGAACCTTGACAAGTTAATAGTTTCAAGATTTGCGATGTCAGCACAATTGCGAAGCTGTTGCAATAAGCGGGGCTGTAATGAAGGTCAAAATGAGGTTGACGAAAACCGTTGGCAGAACTCTTTCTCTGACTGGTTTTGGGCGATCGAGCTTTCAACTAATAGAATCCCGGCAACGGGACTGAAACGTGTCGATCGAGTAAGTGTTGACTGTCTCGCCTTCCTCTTTCAACTAATAGAATCCCGGCAACGGGACTGAAACAAAAATGCCAGCCGAGGACAAAATATGCACAAACAACTCTTTCAACTAATAGAATCCCGGCAACGGGACTGAAACTTTTGCCCCTGGGCTGTTCCATCCAAACATTTGAGTGCTTTCAACTAATAGAATCCCGGCAACGGGACTGAAACTCGAAAAAGGGTTTGGATGGTTCCAGTCCGGCAAAACTTTCAACTAATAGAATCCCGGCAACGGGACTGAAACCAAGATTATTCGAGCCTTATACGAGGGGAGTTGGCTTTCAACTAATAGAATCCCGGCAACGGGACTGAAACTCCCTGGCTACCCGACAAGTTGTGCCATAGATGTTTTCTTTCAACTAATAGAATCCCGGCAACGGGACTGAAACAATTACTAATGGGATTGTTTGAGGCGCTCGGCAATGATGTTGGCTTTCAACTAATAGAATCCCGGCAACGGGACTGAAACAAATCTGTGACAGGATTGCCGACTGTTTGACCGGGAACTTTCAACTAATAGAATCCCGGCAACGGGACTGAAACGATTGAGCTGTCCGTTTTCCTCAGCTTTGTGATGAACTTTCAACTAATAGAATCCCGGCAACGGGACTGAAACTGGAGAATTTGAGAATCAACTAGAGCAAGCTGGTATCCTTTCAACTAATAGAATCCCGGCAACGGGACTGAAACACCTTCTTTGTAAGAAGGCACATCTCCTCCTAATTTTACTTTCAACTAATAGAATCCCGGCAACGGGACTGAAACAATCCAGCTACTGCTGCACCTACTGTTTGTCCCGGCTTTCAACTAATAGAATCCCGGCAACGGGACTGAAACCACAACCCACAAACACGGGACACCGCATAGAAGCCACCTTTCAACTAATAGAATCCCGGCAACGGGACTGAAACCTGTGTTTGTCATTGGTTAAAAGAATGAGTTTTCGGCTTTCAACTAATAGAATCCCGGCAACGGGACTGAAACATATTTTCCTTTAATTAGGTTTGCGAAAAAGTTTAGTCTTTCAACTAATAGAATCCCGGCAACGGGACTGAAACATTTTGGTTGGCTTGGGCGATCGGCAGGATGCTGCAAACTTTCAACTAATAGAATCCCGGCAACGGGACTGAAACGTGGGGTATAACTCTTGCTGAGTTTCAACATAAAGCTTTCAACTAATAGAATCCCGGCAACGGGACTGAAACAATAGCAGTGCCGGCAGCACCCGAAACAAAGGCAGCTTTCAACTAATAGAATCCCGGCAACGGGACTGAAACTTTAAAAATTTCTCGCATTAAGTGCGACAGGCTAAACTTTCAACTAATAGAATCCCGGCAACGGGACTGAAACAAGAAAATCCCTGAATTCCTATAAATAAATCAAGTGGCTTTCAACTAATAGAATCCCGGCAACGGGACTGAAACAATAGCAGTGCCGGCAGCACCCGAAACAAAGGCAGCTTT
>NZ_JAUBRJ010000039.1:10010-17171 GCF_036701805.1 Microcoleus sp. N3A4 | reverse complement strand
CAACTAATAGAATCCCGGCAACGGGACTGAAACTTGATACAAAAGGCTGAAAGGCTTACAGCGTAAGACTTTCAACTAATAGAATCCCGGCAACGGGACTGAAACCCTGCTGTATCTATTGCTCTTATAATAAGGAAGCTTACATCCTTTCAACTAATAGAATCCCGGCAACGGGACTGAAACAAAAGTTGTGCGTAACGTTACACAACCACTTTGAGCTTTCAACTAATAGAATCCCGGCAACGGGACTGAAACATCGGCGAAGACAAAGCATTGCCGAACCAGAGGCAAACTTTCAACTAATAGAATCCCGGCAACGGGACTGAAACTTGGGGATTGTGCGGCAACTTGCGGCTGACGGGGCGACTTTCAACTAATAGAATCCCGGCAACGGGACTGAAACAATCTAATAACCTCCAACCCCGCTCTTGAGCTTTAAACTTTCAACTAATAGAATCCCGGCAACGGGACTGAAACGATATCCAGGTACGCTTTGATCGCCTTGACCATAGACTTTCAACTAATAGAATCCCGGCAACGGGACTGAAACTTTTAGGTGGAAGCCCAAAACCGAGACTTATCTCAACTTTCAACTAATAGAATCCCGGCAACGGGACTGAAACAATTCTACTCCTATTTCACCTTCTGATGAAGATGAACTTTCAACTAATAGAATCCCGGCAACGGGACTGAAACAATTTTCGTATTTCTAAATCGGTACTATTTTACAGACTTTCAACTAATAGAATCCCGGCAACGGGACTGAAACATTATACCACCCATTCCCCAAGGAACATTAACATTCTTTCAACTAATAGAATCCCGGCAACGGGACTGAAACAGATTTTTTCATTTATAGCAAAAGATATATGAGCCTCAGCTTTCAACTAATAGAATCCCGGCAACGGGACTGAAACCCGTAGAAACTCTGATATTAGTAAAGAGGTCAAGACTTTCAACTAATAGAATCCCGGCAACGGGACTGAAACTGTTTTACAACTATAAGCACTATAGTGCATCAAACAACTTTCAACTAATAGAATCCCGGCAACGGGACTGAAACACTAATCCTAAAATCATCATCTTAAAATCCTCCGAATACTTTCAACTAATAGAATCCCGGCAACGGGACTGAAACACATAATTTACTCCTTAAAAGATGCATCAACACCACTTTCAACTAATAGAATCCCGGCAACGGGACTGAAACGCAGAGTCATTGCAAGTGATAGCAAACACAGCTATACTTTCAACTAATAGAATCCCGGCAACGGGACTGAAACTAGCATATGTTACCCCCCCCCCCCCCGAATTTAATCTTTCAACTAATAGAATCCCGGCAACGGGACTGAAACATTGCCGTAACATTATCTGAAGTTCTCGCTCAAAATCTTTCAACTAATAGAATCCCGGCAACGGGACTGAAACACTGCAGGATGCCAACCGGCTTGCTTCCAAACATCTCTAACTTTCAACTAATAGAATCCCGGCAACGGGACTGAAACGGATAATGTCTGAAAGCAACAAAACTCGTTAAAGTGCAAAATACTTTCAACTAATAGAATCCCGGCAACGGGACTGAAACAACTCGGTCCGATCGCTTCTGTTTCAGTTGATAGCCTTTCAACTAATAGAATCCCGGCAACGGGACTGAAACGATTTCAGGGGATGGCATCCAAACGCGAGTTATACTTTCAACTAATAGAATCCCGGCAACGGGACTGAAACCAAAAGCCGCTGTTGTCCCTACTCGAATCGTTGCACTTTCAACTAATAGAATCCCGGCAACGGGACTGAAACTTTATTGCAGAGCGAGGGGGACGCGCGATATCGGCAAACTTTCAACTAATAGAATCCCGGCAACGGGACTGAAACATGTGTACTTTTTGAATCATCGCTTAGTCTCTGCTAGGCTTTCAACTAATAGAATCCCGGCAACGGGACTGAAACATGTACACCACAGGGTTGCCAATTATGATAATTGCCTTTCAACTAATAGAATCCCGGCAACGGGACTGAAACTTTTAAACATGGTTTTAAGTCGAGTTTAATTCCGTAAAGCTTTCAACTAATAGAATCCCGGCAACGGGACTGAAACCTTTATATGCAGAGATATCCTTGTCATGTTGCAGCGCTTTCAACTAATAGAATCCCGGCAACGGGACTGAAACATATAGAATTTTATGCTCGCTATCGTAAAGGTTCGACTTTCAACTAATAGAATCCCGGCAACGGGACTGAAACTTAACAAAGAAACAGTTCGTCAGGTTCGTCGAGCTTTGCTTTCAACTAATAGAATCCCGGCAACGGGACTGAAACACTAATATTAATTTTCCTGGTAGGGAATTAGAGCCTGACTTTCAACTAATAGAATCCCGGCAACGGGACTGAAACGTTCACCAATTCAAGCCAGCAGAGTTTGAGGTCTGGCTTTCAACTAATAGAATCCCGGCAACGGGACTGAAACATGAAAATCCTTGCAAACCTATAAATAAATCTAAAGCTTTCAACTAATAGAATCCCGGCAACGGGACTGAAACATTGATAAGCTTGTCCGATCAGAACCAATCCGAAGCATCTTTCAACTAATAGAATCCCGGCAACGGGACTGAAACATGCAAACCCAACCTCAAACGCCTATTCTTTCGTGGCTTTCAACTAATAGAATCCCGGCAACGGGACTGAAACTAAAGCTCTTGTGCCTCTCTTAAAATGTCTCTTTTTTCCTTTCAACTAATAGAATCCCGGCAACGGGACTGAAACACAACCTGCCCATGTTCCAATTCATAATTCTGGCGCTTTCAACTAATAGAATCCCGGCAACGGGACTGAAACGTGTCAAGCGCGTGACACAAGGATTTTCTGTTTGTCTTTCAACTAATAGAATCCCGGCAACGGGACTGAAACAGGAAAACACAGAAACCACCACCCAGCGCGAGAAAGCTTTCAACTAATAGAATCCCGGCAACGGGACTGAAACATAGCCCAGCCGCGATTACCAGTCCCAAAACCCCCACTTTCAACTAATAGAATCCCGGCAACGGGACTGAAACCTATTTTCTGTGCTGGAATTTGATGTTCGATCGCGAGAACTTTCAACTAATAGAATCCCGGCAACGGGACTGAAACTCCTCTGCCGGACAGGCTGGCGGATATTTTTCTGAGCTTTCAACTAATAGAATCCCGGCAACGGGACTGAAACTATTAATTTTAAGCTCACAATCAGTTAATGCAATTAAACTTTCAACTAATAGAATCCCGGCAACGGGACTGAAACATTTCTAAACTGCGAAGATATCCTTCAATTGGCGAACTTTCAACTAATAGAATCCCGGCAACGGGACTGAAACGTAGCTGTGATGAGCAGCGGGCTATTCTGGCAGCCTTTCAACTAATAGAATCCCGGCAACGGGACTGAAACACAACTTTGTTGCCCCTAGGAATAATCCGCAAACACTTTCAACTAATAGAATCCCGGCAACGGGACTGAAACATTGATGGACGATAATCAACCCGAAGCGCCGATTGCCTTTCAACTAATAGAATCCCGGCAACGGGACTGAAACATTTTTAAGAATGTTGGCAGCCGGATAAAGCTGCCATCTTTCAACTAATAGAATCCCGGCAACGGGACTGAAACTTAACAACTGTAGGACCATCAACAAATCCAATTAAATCTTTCAACTAATAGAATCCCGGCAACGGGACTGAAACGTTTTTGCGAGTCGCTAAAAACTATAAAAGGTTTAACCGCTTTCAACTAATAGAATCCCGGCAACGGGACTGAAACTCTGTTATTTAATTTTTGCCACTTGCCGACCGACCGCTTTCAACTAATAGAATCCCGGCAACGGGACTGAAACTTACTCAGTTTATCCAGGGTTTGCCCATTACTGATGCTTTCAACTAATAGAATCCCGGCAACGGGACTGAAACCAAAGCTACCGACATCGCCTCGTCAATTATCAGCACCTCTTTCAACTAATAGAATCCCGGCAACGGGACTGAAACATTATTTTCTCGGCGTTAAAGAGCGGATTAAAGCCGCTTTCAACTAATAGAATCCCGGCAACGGGACTGAAACGAAACAGTTTTTCCGCTTCCCAGTCCTGACTTTACACACAGGACTTTCAACTAATAGAATCCCGGCAACGGGACTGAAACTTGGCTATTGTTGACTGGAAAGCCGCCTCGTCAAAACTTTCAACTAATAGAATCCCGGCAACGGGACTGAAACTTTCTCCGACACTTTTACTAAGGCCGGAGTACAGCTTTCAACTAATAGAATCCCGGCAACGGGACTGAAACTTTTTGCTGGTTTTGTTTGAGTCATATGCTATAAACCTTTCAACTAATAGAATCCCGGCAACGGGACTGAAACACTACTGCTGCAAAGGTTACGACCAAGGCCAACGCTTGCTTTCAACTAATAGAATCCCGGCAACGGGACTGAAACCTGATTGTTAGGCGATTATTTCCTAAAGAGGATAGACTTTCAACTAATAGAATCCCGGCAACGGGACTGAAACATAGATGCTTGCTTGAAATACGGATACTTTAGCTACGGCTTTCAACTAATAGAATCCCGGCAACGGGACTGAAACTTTACTAATAATTCCTTTACTACTTTTAACAGCTTGCCTTTCAACTAATAGAATCCCGGCAACGGGACTGAAACAATTTGACGAATTTCCAAGCAACAACAAGCTTTAAACTTTCAACTAATAGAATCCCGGCAACGGGACTGAAACCCTTTCTTTTGATGCTATTCAATTTGCTAGTATGCTTTCAACTAATAGAATCCCGGCAACGGGACTGAAACAACAAAGTTACGCTTTTCTAACTCTTACTCACCGAAACTTTCAACTAATAGAATCCCGGCAACGGGACTGAAACAATACCTCCTGGCTGCGGTGCAGGCGTTGGCGTTGGCGTTGCTTTCAACTAATAGAATCCCGGCAACGGGACTGAAACAAAATCCCCAGTACATTGTTGAGAAACCCTCCCCCAGACTTTCAACTAATAGAATCCCGGCAACGGGACTGAAACAATAGTCAGACTGCCTTCAATAATCGTCCGATCGCTTTCAACTAATAGAATCCCGGCAACGGGACTGAAACAAATCTAGAATTGAATATACGATGATTTACGAAATGCTTTCAACTAATAGAATCCCGGCAACGGGACTGAAACCTCAAATAAGTGCAACTCGAATCAATACAGAAGTAGGCTTTCAACTAATAGAATCCCGGCAACGGGACTGAAACAACTTTCTTTCCCATTCCTCACGGGTTAGAGTTCCCTTGCCTTTCAACTAATAGAATCCCGGCAACGGGACTGAAACGCATATCCCCAGTAATTAGCCGACACGGCTTGTTACTCTTTCAACTAATAGAATCCCGGCAACGGGACTGAAACGCCTTACCATTCACGGCTCAGACGGTAGCTTGACTCTTTCAACTAATAGAATCCCGGCAACGGGACTGAAACTCTGGAGGAATTCAAAGAGATGTACTCCGAAGCATTACTTTCAACTAATAGAATCCCGGCAACGGGACTGAAACATCGGTATTCCCCTGTTGCGTCGGTACACAGGAGGCTTTCAACTAATAGAATCCCGGCAACGGGACTGAAACTTTATCAGACTGGCTTAGGTGCTCAGATAACCGCGACCTTTCAACTAATAGAATCCCGGCAACGGGACTGAAACTTGGCAAGTCCGGTCCGTATGCTCCGTTAGCAGCATAACTTTCAACTAATAGAATCCCGGCAACGGGACTGAAACTTTTTCTTTTTATCTCCTGGCAAGCGATCACGTTGCACTTTCAACTAATAGAATCCCGGCAACGGGACTGAAACAAAAATGCCAGCCGAGGACAAAATATGCACAAACTTGCAGGTCTTTCAACTAATAGAATCCCGGCAACGGGACTGAAACTTAAACAGTGCAGGCATAAAATCTCCATAAAGTAACTTTCAACTAATAGAATCCCGGCAACGGGACTGAAACATGTTGAAAAGTGCAAAATAATCCTTAAAAACATCGCTGGCTTTCAACTAATAGAATCCCGGCAACGGGACTGAAACTCCCCTAACAGAACCTAAAGTGGGCCATCGCCAAATCCTTTCAACTAATAGAATCCCGGCAACGGGACTGAAACTTGGATTTTAGATAAAAGGCGATCGCACATGAACAAACTTTCAACTAATAGAATCCCGGCAACGGGACTGAAACGATTCTGTGAAAACACCTTACTGTTAGTGTCTCACCTTTCAACTAATAGAATCCCGGCAACGGGACTGAAACAGGAAACCCGACGGCACAGAATACCAGCGAGCCACCTTTCAACTAATAGAATCCCGGCAACGGGACTGAAACAGAACATCAAAATGCGATCGCGCTGGGGTAGAATGCTTTCAACTAATAGAATCCCGGCAACGGGACTGAAACAATTGCCGTTGACGAAGCTGTGCAAATTAGCCGTCGCGTCTTTCAACTAATAGAATCCCGGCAACGGGACTGAAACCAGCAAGTGTCGGCGACCGAGTGCAACGACGACGGCCTTTCAACTAATAGAATCCCGGCAACGGGACTGAAACACTAAATCTCCTAAAAGTCAGCTTGCTTGCCTCAAGCTTTCAACTAATAGAATCCCGGCAACGGGACTGAAACTGAAGAGGGGACGCGCTACCGAGTCCTGTACGAAACAAACTTTCAACTAATAGAATCCCGGCAACGGGACTGAAACAACTAGCCTTGACAAGTGGCAATGAAGCTGCGATCGTAGCTTTCAACTAATAGAATCCCGGCAACGGGACTGAAACGTTGCTTGTCTGCTGACAGAACGACCTGATTCTCCCCTTTCAACTAATAGAATCCCGGCAACGGGACTGAAACATTGCTGCTACCCATTCATTAATTAAAGGAAGCATACTTTCAACTAATAGAATCCCGGCAACGGGACTGAAACCGTAATTTTTGGTATTCTGGTATACCAAAATCCTGAAAGCTTTCAACTAATAGAATCCCGGCAACGGGACTGAAACAAGCATGGGAGTTCCCCATTCGTCTCTGGTGCAGACTCTTTCAACTAATAGAATCCCGGCAACGGGACTGAAACATTGCTGCTACCCATTCATTAATTAAAGGAAGCATACTTT
>NZ_JAUBRJ010000039.1:0-9910 GCF_036701805.1 Microcoleus sp. N3A4 | reverse complement strand
CAACTAATAGAATCCCGGCAACGGGACTGAAACCAGACTCCATTACAGTAGATAACTCCTGTAGTAATCTTTCAACTAATAGAATCCCGGCAACGGGACTGAAACGATAGTTAACAACCTGGCGCGGAATTGTCATATCAGCAAGAACTTTCAACTAATAGAATCCCGGCAACGGGACTGAAACAGTTCCAGTTGGCGATAAATTTGATATTCGGGTAGTCTTTCAACTAATAGAATCCCGGCAACGGGACTGAAACTCTAATCCTTTGGGGTTAATACCTCCTGGCTGCGGTGCTTTCAACTAATAGAATCCCGGCAACGGGACTGAAACAATTTTTTATTGAGCCAACAAAACAATTCGGCTAAACTTTCAACTAATAGAATCCCGGCAACGGGACTGAAACGCTCTAGAAGGATAAGGCACGGAAGCACCAAAAACTAACTTTCAACTAATAGAATCCCGGCAACGGGACTGAAACTTTTTTGGGCTGCTGCCAAAAAGTCCGCCGGCCGCACTTTCAACTAATAGAATCCCGGCAACGGGACTGAAACTTTTCTCTTGATACTTGTGGGCTGGCTAGTTGATCTACTTTCAACTAATAGAATCCCGGCAACGGGACTGAAACCACTGTCCGCCGATCGCCTCAGTTATCGCCTATCGCAACTTTCAACTAATAGAATCCCGGCAACGGGACTGAAACGTAACTGGCAGCCGTTGCCGATCCAGTAAGTCAACCGCTTTCAACTAATAGAATCCCGGCAACGGGACTGAAACTTGACACTTGCGGGGTTTTTGATGCGGATGTGCGTGCTTTCAACTAATAGAATCCCGGCAACGGGACTGAAACCCTGCCCAAAAACCGTTAATAGCGGTCTAGCCCGAAGCTTTCAACTAATAGAATCCCGGCAACGGGACTGAAACAATACCGCCCAGTCTTTAACGGTTAACTGCTTGCTTCTTTCAACTAATAGAATCCCGGCAACGGGACTGAAACTTATCTAGAGGTGCAATGCCGTTAGCAACCCCGATCGCGCTGCTTTCAACTAATAGAATCCCGGCAACGGGACTGAAACATGTACATAACGCTGAAAGATATACAGGGCAAGGCTTTCAACTAATAGAATCCCGGCAACGGGACTGAAACTTTTTCTTTTTATCCCCTGGCAAGCGCTCTCGCTCCACTTTCAACTAATAGAATCCCGGCAACGGGACTGAAACAAATACCTGCAATAATCACAAGACCAGTTCGGAACTTTCAACTAATAGAATCCCGGCAACGGGACTGAAACCTTGCTCCTGATGGTCAGGTTTTCCCTCTCCGCCAATGCTTTCAACTAATAGAATCCCGGCAACGGGACTGAAACCCAAACTGGTTCAGCCATCAAAGAACCGTGCTGCCACCTGGCTTTCAACTAATAGAATCCCGGCAACGGGACTGAAACTCCCCGGTCGTAACCGCTTCCGCTGTAATCGCTGGGCTTTCAACTAATAGAATCCCGGCAACGGGACTGAAACTCGAGTTAGGCAGTGTCCTATGTGTCAGTTTGCTAGGCTTTCAACTAATAGAATCCCGGCAACGGGACTGAAACACAACTGTGGGCTTGAGAATGGAGAAAAGTTACCTTGGACAGAACTTTCAACTAATAGAATCCCGGCAACGGGACTGAAACCAATCTTTATCAACCCAGCAACTAAGGATTCATATTTGCTTTCAACTAATAGAATCCCGGCAACGGGACTGAAACCCGGTGGTTGAGTGAACTAGATTCCGGCTTCGACTACGCTCAGCCCACGCATCTCCCGCTGGTTGAGCGTAGTCGAAAGCAAGAACATCAAATTATTTTCCCACACCAGCCGGCTGTTGACGGTTTCGCACTTCCAGAAAAATCAACAAAGCATTAACATCAGCCGGATTCACCCCGCCAATTCTCGCCGCTTGGCCAATAGTCAGCGGTTTCACCTTAGCCAACTTTTCCCGCGACTCTTTCGAGAGAGTTGTAATTGCCATATAATCCAAATCTGCAGGCAATTGTCGGCGTTCGTGTTTGGCAATGTCATCAATTTGATTTTGCTGTCTTTGCAAGTAGCCGGAATATTTGATGTCAATTTCTGCACCATCTTTCTCAGCCAACTTCAGACTAGAATTGCCTAAATTGTAGCGTTCCAAATCAACATAATGAAAACCAGGACGGCGCAGCAAATCAGCCAGAGTTATTGAACCTTTAATCGCTTGTTGGGTGTCGGCAAAAATTGCCTTGCCAACTTCCTCGTGTTCTTTGACCCGCGTCGAGTACAAGCGTTCCTTCTCTGCCACAATATTAGCTTGTTTGCGATCGAACAACTCCCAGCGCCGATCGCCAATCAAACCAATTTCCCGTCCCAGGGTCGTCAAGCGTTGATCCGCATTGTCCGATCGCAATAATAGCCGGTATTCCGATCGCGAAGTCAACATCCGGTAAGGTTCCCGCAAATCCTTCGTACACAAATCATCAATCAAAGTCCCGATATAACTTTGCTCGCGAGGAAACACAATCATCTCCTGATTTTTCGCAAACCTAGCCGCATTAATCCCCGCCACAATCCCCTGTGCGGCCGCCTCCTCATATCCAGTCGTACCGTTCACCTGACCCGCGCAAAACAGCCCTTCAATCTTCTTCGTCATCAGCGTTGGAAAGCACTGAGTTGCAGGCAAATAATCGTACTCAACAGCATAAGCCGGACGCATCATCTCGCACTTTTCCAAACCAGGAAGAGTCCGCAGCATTTGCAATTGCAAACTTTCCGGTAAACCAGTCGAAAAACCTTGAATGTAAAGTTCAGGAATATCTCTCCCTTCCGGTTCAATAAAAATTTGGTGACTTTCCTTATCCGCAAACCGCACAATCTTATCTTCAATACTCGGACAATAGCGCGGCCCCTTCGCATCAACCCAGCCGCCGTAGACTGGAGAAAGGTGCAAATTGTCTCTAATTAATTGATGAGTTGCTGGCGTAGTTCGAGTCAAATAACAAGGCATTTGTTCCCGTTCGACCCAAACTTCTGGATCGAAACTAAACCAGCGAACCTCTGCATCTCCCGGCTGCGGTTCCAGGTTGGTGTAATCGAGAGTACGTTTGTCTACTCTTGCCGGAGTTCCAGTTTTCAACCTGCCAGTTTCAAAGCCCAAACGGTTGAGAGTTTCCGTCAAACCAACGGCGGCAAATTCTCCGGCGCGTCCGGCGGGCATTGACTTGTTCCCTACCCAAATTGTGCCGCCCAAAAAAGTGCCTGTGGTCAGAATTACAGCTTTGCATTCAAAGGCGACGCCGAAGTATGTTTCGACTCCGATAACTTCTTCGTTTTTGCCCAAAACTAAGTCTGTAACCATCGCTTCGCGGATGGTCAAATTCTCTTGATTTTCAACAATATTATTCATCACAGCGGCGTATTCCCGCTTGTCGGTTTGTGCTCTGAGCGCCCAAACTGCGGGGCCTCTCGAAGCGTTGAGGACGCGCTTTTGCAAATAAGTGCGATCGGCCATTTTGCCAATTTCCCCGCCTAACGCATCAACTTCGTTAGTAAGTTGGGTTTTAGCCGGGCCGCCGACAGCCGGATTGCAAGGTTGCCACGCAATTTTGTCGAGGTTGAGGGTGAGGAGAAGGGTGCGACAGCCGAGGCGAGAAGTGGCGAGGGCGGCTTCGCAGCCGGAGTGTCCGCCACCAACTACGATGATGTCGAAACTGTCTTGGAATTGTACTGGTGTTTGTGCGGTCATTCGATTTTAGATTTTAGATTTTAGATTTTAGATTGAATAATAGACATCTGGCAAAATTAGGTTTTAGTTGCGTCAATTAAAACTCTTCCTCTCCATTAGTGTAGCTGCTTTCTTCCAACATCGATGTTAATCCAGTAATTTTTACGGGGGGTCGATCTTTGAATTCTACGACAAATGACAACTCCCCACCCATTGCCGCGATATAACTTTGCAAAGTAGATACCAACAAATCCGCACGGCGTTCGAGTCGCGAGACATTTTCTTGACGCATATTTAATAATTCTGCCATGCGAATCTGAGTAAATTTCCTTGCTTTTCGTAAGTCTTGCAAGGTCATTTCTTCAGCCATTAATTCAACCGATCGCTTTTCGACTATTGCTTGTTGTTCGGGAGGCAAATTCTCCATAATAGTCTTCAGGCTAATTGTCATCTGTTTCTGGCTCCATTAACTTATTCAAATGGCCGGCAAATCTACTATCGGCTATCTTAATTAGTTGCTTGTAAAATCGCTTCTCACTACTACCAGTGTGAGTTTTGCTAAAAGCTCTAATCTGACATCAGTGGGGAATTCGGTAAACTCTGAGTAAAAATCAAAGTGAAACTCAATGTTCCATGTCATTTGGATCGATTATGCCTTACATAGCATAATTATAGGCAATAGTCGATCGAATAACAATATTTATCTGCACCCTTCGCACCTCGAAGCGGTTCAATCAGTCGGTACTTTTCCTGTTTTGCGCTATGTTAAACAAAAAAATCTCAACAAGCGTACACAACAAATGAAATATTTTTTCTTATCCGACGGCTGGAAAGTCGGGCGCGTCTGGGGAGTCGGCGGCGAGTGGACTCACGCCGCCTGGAGGCGATCGCCGGACATCCAACAGCTCAACCTCTGTCTTTGCGATCGCAACGAAAAAATGTGGCTCTACCGCGTAGAAGACGCCGTACTCATGGTAGAAGTTAAACCCACAGACCTCGCAGACAATAACGATCCTGCCAAAAACATCGGCAACGTCGTGCTGACCAGACTCATCGATGCCGAGCAAGTCCTCGAACGCCTCGGGACGATCGCCGCCCGCTGCGAAACGGGCCACGCGCAACTAATGTAATGTCGAACATATTGCAATCGGTTCTAACACTCGATACACTTCTTTAAATAACTTTCATTTTTATGCTTCCACCTTGAAAGGTAGAGGGCATTCGGCAAAAAGCAAAATTTAAAGCCCGCAGGTAACTGCTCGGGATTCAGAATCTGACTTTGCCGTCAAAATAGACATCATCACTTACACCTTGGAGAACCGCAGTCAATGGGACTACCCTGGTATCGCGTACACACAGTCGTCTTAAATGACCCAGGCCGATTGATTTCTGTACACTTAATGCACACCGCCCTCGTGGCAGGTTGGGCCGGCTCAATGGCCCTTTATGAACTAGCAGTTTTTGACCCCACAGACCCTGTTCTGAACCCGATGTGGCGTCAAGGGATGTTCGTGCTCCCCTTCATGACCCGCTTGGGAGTAACTGGCTCTTGGGGCGGTTGGAGCATCACCGGCGAAGGTAACGTCGATCCGGGCTTCTGGTCTTTTGAAGGCGTCGCCGTCGCTCACATCATCCTCTCGGGCCTGCTGTTCTTAGCAGCAGTCTGGCACTGGGTATTTTGGGACTTAGAACTTTTCAGAGACTCTCGCACCGGCGAACCAGCCCTCGACTTGCCAAAAATGTTTGGCATTCACCTGTTCCTCTCCGGCTTGCTCTGCTTCGGCTTCGGCGCATTTCACCTTTCTGGACTTTTCGGCCCGGGAATGTGGGTGTCCGACCCCTACGGCCTGACCGGTCACGTCCAGCCAGTGGCGCCTGCTTGGGGCCCTGAAGGCTTCGATCCGTTCAATCCGGGCGGCATCGTCGCTCACCACATTGCAGCGGGCGTAGTCGGCGTAATTGCCGGTTTGTTTCACTTGACAGTGCGGCCCCCCGAACGGCTTTACAAAGCCCTGCGGATGGGGAATATCGAAACTGTACTTTCTAGCAGTATCGCTGCCGTGTTCTTTGCAGCTTTTGTGGTTGCGGGTACGATGTGGTACGGTTCTGCTGCTACTCCGATCGAACTTTTTGGCCCGACTCGCTATCAGTGGGACGGAAACTATTTCCAACAAGAAATCGATCGCCGAGCTCAAGCTAGTTTGGCCTCCGGCGCTAGCATCCAATCGGCTTACGAGCAAATTCCAGAAAAATTGGCTTTCTACGACTACGTGGGCAACTCTCCAGCTAAAGGCGGTTTGTTCCGCGCCGGCGCGATGGTTAATGGCGACGGTATTGCTAAATCTTGGCTGGGCCATCCGGTATTTACTGACAGCGAAGGTCGGGAATTGTCGGTTCGCCGCCTCCCCAACTTCTTTGAAACTTTCCCAGTGATTTTGACGGACAAAGATGGGGTCGTTCGCGCTGACATCCCCTTCCGCCGTGCTGAGTCAAAATACAGCTTTGAACAAAGCGGAGTTACCGTCAGCTTCTACGGCGGCGAACTTGACGGTCAAACCTTTAATAATCCTCTAGATGTTAAGAAGTTTGCTCGCGCTGCCCAAAAGGGTGAAGTATTTGATTTCGATCGCGAAACCTTGAATTCTGACGGGGTTTACCGCACTTCGACTCGCGGTTGGTTCACTTTCGGACACACTTGCTTTGCTTTGCTGTTCTTCTTCGGCCATATCTGGCACGGTTCTCGGACTATTTTCCGCGACGTGTTTGCTGGAGTTGAGTCCGACCTGGAAGAACAAGTCGAGTGGGGCCTGTTCCAAAAGGTGGGCGACTTGACCACAAGAAGAGAAGAATCTATCTAGATTTCTCCAGCCTCCGGGTAGGCGAGAAACTTCCCCGGTGCACAAAAACCCGGTTTCTTCAAGAAACCGGGTTTTTTTAGTTAAGAATAAAACCAGCAATTAAGATAAAATAATACGGCAAGGGAAGATAGGGAAAATTTAACATGGAAAGTGTTGCTTACATTTTGATTCTGGCTTTAGCCTTAGGCGTACTATTTTTTGCGATCGCCTTTCGGGAACCTCCCCGGATTGGCAAATAATTAGCTATACGCCTGCAGCAAGTCCACAATATCCTGAACCGGACTGCCGTGTGCCCGCATCATAGCGATCCTCTTCGAGGGCTGCGCGATCGAATTTGGAAGATCGAATTTGGTGCGGGACTATTTCACCGCTGTTTGCTAAGTCATTTTTCTAGTCCAGCCATTCATCAAACCCCGCGCTGTTAGATGAATGGCAATTTGCTGGCAATGCCTGTTAAAATCAGCAATCATGCGCTGTTCCTCCTGCCAACACACAAATAGCCGCGTTCTCGAATCGCGCTCAGCCGAATCCGGTCAAAGCATCCGTCGGCGGCGCGAGTGTTTGAACTGCCAGCACCGCTTCACAACTTACGAACGCATAGAATTTGTGCCGATTACGGTGATCAAGCGGGACGGCAAGCGCGAATCTTTTGACAGGTCAAAATTAGTCAGGGGACTGATTCGGGCCTGCGAAAAAACCGGTTTGTCTTCCGGGCATCTCGAAACCCTGGCAGAAGAAATCGAGGCCCAACTCCAAGGTCGATCGCTCCGAGAACTCGCCAGCTCTGAAATTGGGGAACTGGTGCTGTTGCACCTGCGGCCGCTCAGCGAAGTAGCTTACGTCCGTTTCGCCTCCGTATACCGCCAATTTCGAGGCATCCGAGACTTTGTAGATACTCTAAATCACCTTCAGAATCCGCTCAGCGAAACTGGAGATCCAGAAACTAAGCCAGATTTTGACGCAGATTCGCAGCCGGATGCAGTCGATCGAGAAAGCCCCGCATCCTGTGCTACACCCAGCTAAACTCGCTTAAATTAATTTAAAAGCAGCAGGCTGGTAAGTCGATTTTAGATTTTAGATTTAAGATTTTAGATTTTAGATTTACTCCACAGATAAATCTGCGAGCTTGAACAAGAGTCTAAAATTTCGATCTCTCCACGACAGGAGTCGCAGACTGGTATCCGTTTTTGGGTCGGGTAAGTTATAGAAATATTTGGGGAGATTGAAAACCCTGTCCGTTTAAGCCCCGGATTCCAAGCGACGGATCGGCAGCTCGCCGAAGCTCTCAAGGAACGAAGAGTGCCCTGTTCTTTTTTCTGGGTCTTTGTGCCAGGTGTGCTATGATCGTCATCGGTCTAAAATAGAGTATAACTAAACAACGTAAAAACTTAACTCGATCGGTTAAGCGATCCGTCACACCGAGAGGTGTTGCAGTTTAGGAAAGCTCGCATTTGAACAAAACCTAACTACAGGTGAAGAACTAATTAAATACGGTAAGACATACCGGAATTTAGGCTTCTGGAAAAACCGACCTCTACTTAAACAGGAGAAATCCTGTCGCAAGCGGCCTCGGCTCGTTCAATGAAGAATCTCAGTTTCTTTAGACCTGAGAGTGTCAATGGACTCTGAATGTTAAGATTAAACATTTTAACGTACAGTTTCAAGTAATAGCAGTGGCAAGCCCGGATGTGCAATTGCACAGGGAAAAAGTTAGCAAAAACTGACTTTAGTAAAAGATTTTGAAAGAAGTTAACCGCTTTTTCACCAAAATCTCTAATATCTGCCGGCACAAACGAAAAACATGAAGGAGAGAAATCCTAGGAAACTATTCGCATGGTCAATCTCAAAACCACAGTCAAAGACATCGGCTTTACTCACGAAGATTTTGCAGCCCTACTTGATAAATATGACTATCACTTTAGCCCGGGCGATGTAGTAGCGGGTACAGTTTTTAGTATAGAACCCAGGGGCGCTCTGATTGATATCGGTGCTAAAACAGCAGCGTACATTCCCATTCAGGAAATGTCCATCAATCGAGTGGAAAGCCCAGAAGAGGTATTGCAATCAAACGAAACCAGAGAATTTTTCATCCTCACCGATGAAAATGAAGACGGACAATTAACCCTGTCCATCCGGCGCATCGAGTATATGCGGGCCTGGGAAAGAGTGCGACAACTGCAAGCAGAAGATGCCACAGTACGATCGCAAGTATTTGCCACCAACCGCGGCGGCGCACTCGTGAGAATAGAAGGCTTGCGAGGCTTTATTCCCGGTTCTCACATCAGCACCCGCAAACCGAAGGAAGAATTAGTCGCCGAAGAATTACCATTAAAATTCTTAGAGGTAGACGAAGACCGCAACCGCCTAGTATTGAGCCACCGTCGCGCCTTAGTCGAGCGCAAGATGAACCGCCTCGAAGTTGGGGAAGTGGTCATCGGTACAGTACGCGGTATCAAGCCTTACGGTGCCTTTATCGACATCGGCGGCGTCAGCGGCTTGCTGCACATCTCGGAAATTTCGCACGATCACATCGATACGCCTCACAGCGTCTTCAATGTCAACGACGAAGTGAAAGTGATGATCATTGACTTGGATGCTGAGAGGGGCCGGATTTCTCTCTCCACCAAGCAGTTGGAACCGGAACCGGGCGCGATGGTCAAAAATCGCGAATTGGTGTACGAAAAAGCTGAGGAAATGGCAGCTAAGTTCCGGGAGAAAATGCTCGCTCAAAAGCAAGCTAAAGCAGGCATAGACATTCCTGTAGATTCGATCGATGTTGATGATGAACTCTCCGACGAAATACTCGAAGACGTGCCCTCAGCAATGGAAGAGGATCTGCCAGAAGTAGCACCCGAAGCAGCAGCACCCGAAGCAGCAGCACCCGAAGCAGCAGCACCTGAAGCAGCAGCACCTGAAGCAGCGGCACCTGAAGCAGCAGCACCTGAAGCAGCAGCACCTGAAGCAGCAGCACCTGAAGCAGCAGCACCTGAAGCAGTATTAGATGTAGTAGAGGAAGAAATCCCTCCTGCGACGGTAGAATAACATCGCAGTCACTGTTTCTAAAAGAGGGAAATTTCCCTCTTTTTTTTTGCCTTAAACGTCCCAATTACCAATCATCAATTACCAATTAATACCAATTCCCAAAAGTAGGGACACGACAATTGAAAAGTAGGGACACGACAATGCCGTGTCCCTACGGTTCGCTGTTAATAATTGGGATAAGCGATCGCTCTTTGAATTAATATAGCGGTTCTCAAGTAAGTGAGGTACGTAGTCGATGCTCTAGCCCTCTTAATTGTGCTTATGTAGCTTGCGTGA
>NZ_JAUBRJ010000038.1:13366-73162 GCF_036701805.1 Microcoleus sp. N3A4 | reverse complement strand
TCATGGTTTTATGATTGCTGTATTTGATTTTCAATGTTCGTGACGGCTTTGTGTTCCGCCATGTAAATAAACATAAACCTTTTATTTCTGTTTGTAAAGGGGTTCTCAGCACAGTTTTTGTTATGACTGTCATAAGCAGATTCTATCTAAAGCTAGAATGCTTGCTGTATCGAGGTTTCAAAAGCAGAGTGCGGATTTTTTGGACGATCGCACGAGCAGAAAAATGCTCATAATTTAGCTGGGCAACGAGATTATGCACTTGCGTCAGTGTTAAGATAGATTAAGGGCTAGGATGGTAAACCGCAAAACTCGTACTGACAGATATATGTTGTTGCGTAAGTCCGATCGATAAAAATCCCAAGAAATGTCCCGCACCGTCACCTACAGCCCGGCTTATACTCTGGTTCCTACTTATGAGTGTTTTAACCGCTGCACCTATTGCAATTTTCGGGCAGAACCCCTGCAAAGTCCTTGGCTGACACTCGCAGAAGCCGAAAAACAGCTCAACTTCCTGCAAACTCAAGGTGTAATTGAAATTCTCATCCTCAGCGGCGAGGTACATCCTCGCAGTCAACGGCGAAAAGCTTGGTTGCAGCGGATTTACGATTTGTGCGAACTGGCACTTGCTCTGGGATTTTTGCCGCATACTAATGTGGGGCCGCTCAGTTTTGAGGAGATGGCGCAGTTAAAAGAGGTGAATGTATCGATGGGGCTGATGCTAGAACAGCTTGCCCCACATTTGTTACAAACGGTTCACCGACACGCACCGAGTAAAGTGCCGGCGCTGCGGCTGCAACAGTTAGAATGGGCTGGAGAATTGAAGATTCCCTTTACAACTGGTTTGCTGCTGGGAATTGGGGAAAGTGAGGTAGATTGGATTGAGACATTAGAGGCGATCGCCCGCATCCATTCGCCCTGCAATCACATTCAAGAAGTTATCCTTCAGCCTCACAGTCCGGGAAATAAACAAAGTTGGGACGGTGAAGTTTTTGATGCTACAAAAATGCCCGAAGTAATTGCGATCGCCCGCAGCATTTTACCTGATGAAATCGCCCTACAAATTCCGCCGAATTTAGTTGCACAGCCCGACATATTACTTGCTTGTTTAGAAGCTGGTGCTAGAGATTTAGGAGGAATAGGGCCGCTGGATGAAGTTAATCCCGATTATCCTCACTTGCAACACCAAACTTTAACAGAAATTTTAGCAGCATCGGGATGGCAGCTCGTGCAGCGTTTGCCTGTTTATCCTCAGTACGATAAGTGGCTGCCGCAGACATTGCAAAGTGCTGTAAAAAACTGGAGAGTCAATCGATTTTAGATTTTAGATTGAAGAATTCAGCCTACTGATAAATCCGGGGGCTTGTGACCAAATTGCTTAATTTTCAGTCATTAATTATTAATGGGTAATTGGTAACAAGATGTTTTAAATTGCTGCTATAGAGATTTTAAATCAAAGAACCGCCCCCATCAATCCAGACTTCAGTACCTGTGATAAAGCTGGACGCATCTGATACCAGAAATAAAACTAACTGGGCGACTTCTTCAGTAGAACCGGCGGTATTATCAGTCAAAGGAATCATATCTTGAATGGAATCAGGCGCGACGGGAATGCGATCGAGATTTCGCTTAGTGGTACTTTCCTCAATGGCAGTTAGCACCCCGCCCGGACAGATAACATTGACTCTGATTTGGCTGGGAGCAAGTTCTAGCGCCAGCATTTTTGCTAAAGCTACTTGGGCCGCTTTGCTGGAAGCGTAAGCTGTGGCGCCAATTTTCCTGAAACTTCTGGTGCCATTAATCGATGATGTAATGACGATGGAACCTCCTTGTTTTTTGAGATAAGGAACAGCATATTTGACAGTCAAAAATGTTCCTCTGAGGTTAGTATTAATTGTCCGATCCCACTCCTCGGGTTCTATCTCTTCTATCGGCGACCATACACCGTTAATACCCGCATTTGACAACACAATATCAATCCTTTGATATTTGTCAAAAATTGTTTGAAATGCCTGTTGCATTTGCCGAGAATCCGCCACATCTGCGGCAATAGCCAGCCCGCAGCCTCCTTCATTGACCAACTGGCGGACGGTTTCTTGCCCCGTGTCTACAATACGATCGATAATAGCAACTTTTGCGCCTTCCTTAGCCATTAAAACTGCTGCTGCACGACCAATTCCCGACCCACCGCCGGTAATAACGGCAACTTTTGTTGAAAGTTTCATATTTTTTTATATAAATAATTTTTTGCGCGATCGCATAGCATAAAAAATAAGACTAGATAGAAAGGACTAAAGTCCTAACTACAAACAAGTTTCCGTCATCAAAATCATGAAACTAAAAAGTGGTTTAACGTGCTAATTATAGCGGTAAGGTGTGCACTGCACACCCTACTTTAGGCAGAGGAGTACGTCAATTTTTACGCAGTTCTTACGGCTGTGGCACCCAGACCGAAACAGAACCGGCGTTACACCGAAAATCAGCCCAACCATCGTCATTAGTTGTGATGGGTTCTTTGATGTGTTCGGTGATGTCAATATAAGTTCGATTCGGTTGTCCGACTTCCATAAACTTGGTGCCCTCGTCTCCGTTACTGAGTACCACAGCCATGCCGCCCGGATGTTCTTCAGTTCCGAGTCGCGTCCAGCCAATGGTATTGGCGTGGTCGAAGTAATCGTACTGATTGCCGTAGGAATAAGTTTGGCGCGCTAACAAGAATTTATCGAGAAGAAACTGATGTTTGTCTAACCAAATCTCGTATTCGTTGCCATCGTTTGCTGTATCCTTATAGTTATCGCCGTAATAGTCCGGGTAAAAAATGCACGGATATCCTTCGCTTCGCAGCAGGATTAAAGCGTAGGCAAGAGGTTTAAACCAAGCCTCGACAACAGATTCTAGGGATTGTAATGGTTGAGAATCATGGTTGTCAACCAAGGTAACGGCGAGGGTTGGTTGCTGTTGGACGAGGGTGTTATCAAAAATTGTTCGCAAGTCGTAGCTATTGCCGGCCTTGCTAGCAGCGTGGAAGTTGTAGTGGAGGGGTGCGTCAAATAAGGTGACTTTACCATCGGTTGCTTGGATGAAGCTGTGCAAAGCTTCAACTTCATAAGACCAATATTCGCCGACTGCAAATAACTCGCGTTTGACATAGTTACGAACGTGTTCCAACCATTCTTGGAAAAATTCTGCTTTAACGTGTTTGACGGCATCGAAGCGAAAGCCGTCAACGTTTGTTGTATCGACATACCACTCACCCCAGTATTTTAATTCCCCGGTGACTTCTGGGTTGTCCATATCTAAATCGCAACCCATCAGGTAGTCAAAATTACCTTTTTCTAAGTCTACTCCTCGATCGAATTCTTTGCCTTTGAGCAGGTAAATGGCATGGGTTTCTGTGTTGTAAACGTTGTAATCAATGGCGTCAAAATGCCACCAATGCCACTCCATGCTGGAATATTTTTTGTCGCGGCCGGGGAAAGTAAAATGCGTCCAAGCTTTGATTTTTTGATATTCGCCTACGGTGTCATTCCGGTTGTCGGGATTGAAGGGTGTGGCTTCGGATTCTTCTTCTGCATCGGCACCTAATTTGTGGTTGAACACAACATCGGCATAAATCCGAATTCCAGCATCTTGTGCAGCTTTAATCGCGGCCAAATACTCATCTTTTGTGCCGTATTTCGTGCGTACCGACCCTTTTTGGTCGAACTCGCCTAAATCGAATAAGTCGTAGACGCCGTAACCTACATCCATACCCCCGCCGGTTCCTTTATAGGCTGGCGGCAACCACAGGGATGTAACGCCTATTTTGGCTAAATCTTTTGCAGATTTCGCTAGCTGATTCCACAGGTTCCCGTCGTCGGGGCTGTACCAGTGGAAATACTGCATCATCACGCCATTTAGTTCAGACATAAATTTAGTTTTTCCTGTTTTGTCAAATTGCGATCGACATTTATGTTCGTAGCTTGCTAGTTTACATATGTCTGCAATCTATGGTTAATAAATATCATAAAAGATGGGGTTGCTAAAAACAATCTATCTGTTGATATATTGACAACAAAATGTAAATTTGATAATTTTTATTACTTTAGGCAGATAGAAAAATATTAATCTGGTGGCGATTGTGTGGCAACTCGCTCAACTCTGGTGTTCCAAGTACCGTCGATCGCCAATTCAAGCAATCTAAATCCCGGGGGGATTTCGTCAAGGATAATCGGATGGCTTTTCGGTAAAAGTTGGATGCAGGTGCTGGGTGTCCCCAAGTAGGTAACTGAGCCCCGCTGTTGTTGAAATTCTTGGTGAATGTGGCCGCAAAGAACGATTTTGATTTGAGGATATCGATCGACAATTGCTAAAAATTCATCGGCATTGTGCAGCATCATTCCATCCATTATTTCAGAGTCGATCGGCAAAGGATGATGGTGCAAGGCAATGATAACAGGTCGATCGCCCGTTTGTTGCAGTTGAGAGTCCAGCCAATGCAAGCTTTCTGGCGAAAGCCGCCCGCCGTCGCATCCGGCTTCCACACTCGAAAGCAACAGAAATTGCCAGTTTCCTAACATCCATGATTTTTCTGGGGAAAGAGGCGACTGATTTAAGATTTCTGACATGACTGGGATGTTGTCGTGGTTCCCAGGTATCCAGTAGGCGGGAATTCCGAGGGGGGCGATGAGGGAGACGAGGCGCTGGTATGATTCGGGTGTTTCATCTTGGGACAAGTCGCCTGTGAGTAGGAGTAAGTCGGGCCGTGGCTGTATCTGTTGCAGGCGATCGAGAACTGCTTGGAGGGTGCGGGCTGTTGAGAGGCCTTTCCAAGTGCGATCGAGCTCTGCAAACAAGTGAGTGTCGGTGATTTGGGCGACGAGTAGGGGAGAAGCGGGTGTCATGGCTTGTGTTGCGGGCGATCGATGTAGTTCTAGAATAGCCTCGGATGGGTTTTGGGGGTGTGAAAAAAAGACCGATTCCCTACGGGATAGCTTCGCTTCACGAAATTTTTGACAAATATGTTGAAATAATCGAGATTTGGTGTACTATAAGAAAACGTCAATTTTCAGACGTGACGGCGGCATAGCCAAGTGGTAAGGCAGAGGTCTGCAAAACCTCCACCCCCAGTTCAAATCTGGGTGCCGCCTTTTTTATTTGTATGTCAAAAATAGCTAAGACTCTCAAGCGGCGATCGAGAAGACTCTAAATTACGATCGCAAATCGTCGATCAGTTTTTCTATAGCCATACTTTTTGTGGTTTCATCGGGCAGATAATTAAACACTTTCTGTAAAAGTTCTATAGACGCATTTTTGATAAACCAATCTTCACCCGGATTATCCCCAAGATTTAAAAAATACTTTAAACGTTCCTCTATCGCTTCCTTATCTGCTTTATCCAGTTGTCCAACTCGCTTAAGCCAATCCCCTTGCGAGTCTTTAAAACAGTTAGCATCAACAGTACATATCTGATGCACTAGAGCGAAGGAATTATAAGAAAGACCATTTGTGCTTGTAGAATTAATCGGATATACAGTTGGCAAACCTTTATACGTTTCTTGTGAAGTCAATGGAATCAGCGTCAAGGTTTGGATGTATTTAGAGTCATCTTGAAATTGGTCACTTGTCCAAACGATATAAGGATGCTCTCCCCGAAAAACCCGACTCGAATTAATCACCTGAGTGCAAGAAATTGTCTTGCACTCAATCTCCCCTAGTTCATTTATCTCATAAATATGATGATGACCGAGTTTGCAACGAAGAGATACTCTATAGGAATTGATAAAATAAATCCAACCTTGACGCGGTTTTTGTCCAGCCACTCGCTCACCCCAATTCACTCATTAACTTTTCTCTTTCTTTGTACAGATTAAGTCTCACCTGTTCCTCTGGTTCGTGGCTATATTTAACCTCAAGCATGGGAGCAGTGCTATAGACATATTCTAGTAACTGATTCAGTTTATCCTCTCCTGCACCTGCCCATTCTCTCCTGATGTTGTCAAGCATGAGCTTCAGACCTAAAGGTAACTTTAAATCATCCACCTTACCAGCTCTCTCACCAAGTCTGATGAATATAGTTTCTCCGTGAGATTCTTGAACAATCTCTTTGCCATTCATTTGATTTAAAACAGCGTCTATGCCTTCATTCCAAGGCCCATAGTAATAATAACGCCAATCTAAATCAGTAAGCTGCTTGTCTGTCCATTTGACCGAATAAAGATCGGCTAAGTACACAAACTTGATTAACTGCGTTTTTGTAATATAGCCTTTTGTTGCGTATACAAAGTATTTGATCAGGTTTTCTAGCATAGATTTCCTCCTTTCGATTTCAAAAAGCTCCCTAATTAATTTTATAACTTGTTCGGTAAATTTAACTTTAGTCTATTATATCATCGAAAGGGAAGCTTGGCTATTAAAGCAGATAAAAAATAGCTACGGGTAACAAATAGAGTGTGTGCGTCCAAGAGTGTAATTTTCAAAAGTTGAATTGCAGTCTAAGAAATATTGATCGGGATTGTGGGTCGCTTTAATATTTGTTGAGCCACCCCATAATAGTTAGGATTTTCTAACCCTTCTAATTCATGTTCGATATCTTCCCAATCCCCTAGTTTGCTTTTCCACTTACCATCCTCTTCTTGTCTGGCTGCGTGCTGTGGCTGGCCGTTATAGGTGTATATTGCTATTTTTTGAAACCCCGGTTCAAGGTCACGATTCTCGCAAGGTTCATATCCAATAGTTTGATAAGCTTGGATAAAAGCTTCTAGCGTTAACTCTCTTGAAACACCATCCGGCCAGTACCCATCAGGGCCTACCGGGTCCCATCTGCATTCCTCTTCTCCAGCAGCAAAAGCAAAGCAATTATAATCTACTGTTTCTTCACTTGTTACTTGATATTCAGTAAGCTCTAAGTTAGGAAATCTCAATATTTTTCGGTACTCTAGCTTACCACTCATAACCGTGTTCTTTTCCCCATTGTATCCACGCTTGGGCCATTTGCTTCATCCGGCCGCGCTGTTCGGGTTTTACCGGATTGTCACCAGTAATTGCCCTCAACGCCCAAAACCAATGGTCTGGCTTTTGTTCGAGGTCACGCAAAATCAAGGGGATAACTGGCTGTCCCATGCCGATAATTCTCTGATAAGCCTGGTGCATTGATTTCTGTGTAACTAATGATAGCATCCCCGTCTCTACGCGCCATTCTTCGGCGAACTTCTTAAACTCTGCTTCCAGTTCTACCTTGCTTTTAATCGGGAAGTCATCAGCAGGAATTCCTGAATGCAACAAATATATTTTTAAAATATCTTTGGCTTTAGATGCCGATTCTAAAAAGCTATTCGGCATCAACAAGCTATTAAGCTTTTCACAAAATCGCTCTTTTTCTTCGGGTGATAAGTTAGATAGTTCTTCAAATTCATCAACAGCCGCAATAAGCTCATCTGCTAGTTCTTCCACTGTCCAAGCATAAGTTTTCTTTAAAGCGTATATAGCAATAATACTCTCTAGTATATTGACTAAATCATCATGGTTCGTGTTTTCTACCTCTGACTCTACGTTTCTGACTAAATCATCAATAGGCAACGCAGGGACTGTTTTTCTCAACACAGTCAAAATAACCTCAAACACTGAGCTGTCCAAGGCTATAATTTTTTCGATGCCGGATTGATATTGGCGATGTATTTTTAAATCAGGCATATTAGTTTTCTTGTCTTTGCTAAGAGAAGTTGAATTGAGACTAATTGGCTTACTTATACGTTCATTATAACACCATTTTGAGCATAAAAATGTAGGGACACGGCACTGCCGTGTCCCTACCCAATATCTTCTTACTCAAATCATCACATTTTGCTGATAATTCTTTGGAGGATTTCTACGCCTGATACCGCTTGCCAGCCAAACAGCCCCAAGAGCACAACATTCAGAAAGATGTGAGTGTTTCTCGCCAAATCATTGCCTTTTTGCATCAAAGGAGTCAGCGAGGCAGAAATGGCAATTATTGCCGTCATTCCCAATCCTGCTACTAAGTGCGGGGCGACAAATAGTTTGCCGTTGTTGATGTAGGTGACAGCCATCCCGCCCACTGCACCCGTAACCATCAAGGCTAGCAGCAAAGAACCCATTTGGTGGTGCTTGATGTTGAATTTGCCCTTAATTAACTCTTTTTTGACTTCGCCTTCGGCGCTTCTGGTACGGCGGATTTGCAGGCCGAGATACAAAGCATACAAGGAGATGGCCAGCAGTACCCACATTAACACTGGGTGAAAGAATTGGCTCCAAACTTTAACAGACTGCGGAATTTCGAGATTCATGGTGTTCTCAGGATTAGCAAACATACTTCATAAAACTTAGCATACCAGTCAGGCCGTCTCATGCGACGGTAAAAATATACGGGATGAGACACTATTATGCCTGCCACTAAACAAGACGCTGTATTGATTCAAGCCGCCAAGACCGGCAACATTATTCACGTCCAAGCTTTACTCGCTAAGGGAGTTGACGCTAATGCCAAAGACTCTGAGGGGACGACGGCTTTGATGTTTGCGACCCAAAAGGGCTATACGGAAATCGTGCGTATCTTACTAAACAATGGCGCTAATGTCAATCAAGCGAGCAGGCGTTTTGGGCTGACGGCTTTGATGCTGGCGGCGGCTCACAAACAGCCTGATTCTGCGCGGCTTTTGTTAGCTGGGGGTGCTGATGTTAATGCTAAAAATGATGATGGTAGTACGGCTTTGATGGCGGCTTCTCTGAAAGGCGATATCAAGGTTGTGCGGCTTTTACTTGATGCTAATGCTGATGTGAATGTCCGAGATAAAGATGGAGATTCGGCTCTGAAAATAGCTGCTTTGTCCGGTCACGAAGCTGTTGTCAAAGCTTTGACTGATGCGGGTGCTGTTGCTGACAATTCTATGCTGTTTTTAGCTGTCAGTCAAGGTGGCGCTGAAATTGTCCGAATTTTGCTTAATTGCGGCGCGGATGCTAATGTTAAAAATCAAGAGAGCAAAACTGCTTTGATGCAGGCTGCGACGGCGGGCAATTTGGCTGTTGTGGAGGCGCTGTTGGCTGCTGGTGCTGATGTCGAAATTCCCGACAAAAACGGCGAAACTGCTTTAACTTTGGCTGCGGATTTCGGCAATATTGATGCGGTGCGAGCTTTGCTGGGTGCGGGTGCTAATCCGAATGTGAAAAATGGAGATGGGGGCACGGCTTTGATGGCGGCGGCTGCTGGGGGAAATGCGCCGATCGCTCATATCTTACTCGATGCTGGCGCAGATATCAACGCTAAGGATAAAGATGATGAAACTGCTTTGAATTTTGCTGTGGTTGAAGGCTGCGAAGATGTGGTGGAATTGCTCTTAAACCGAGGTGCTAGTGTCGGTTCTAGAAATCGGTTGGGCGATACGCCTTTACTGGTGGCGGCTGTTCACGGCCATAGTGCGATCGTATCGGCTTTGCTGCAAAAAGTAAACTCAAATCAGGCTGAGTTTGTGAATGCGAAAAACTTTGGGGAGACGGCTTTGACGCTGGCGGCTTTTCACGGACATACCGAGACGGTAAAGGCTTTGCTTGACGGCGGTGCTGATGCGAATATCCCGGCGGATTTGGAGAAAACGGCTTTAATGAAGGCGTGCGATCGCGGTTATATGGCGATCGTCCAATTATTAGTCGAAAAAGGTGCGGATGTCAACTTGCTGGATGATTCGGGCGCAACCGCTTTAATGTGGGCCGCACATCGGGGTTATGCTGATGCAGTAAAGATTTTAATTGATTCTGGTGCAGAACTAAACCATAAAAATCCGGGAAATTATACAGCTTTAATGCTGGCTGAGTTTAAGGGTTATTCTAGTGTGGTGAAATTGCTCAAAAGTGCTGGAGCACAGGAGTAAATATAGCATCGCGGGAGACGTAAACGGCGGTTGAAACCGCGTCTTGTCAAACCAAGTCCGCCTCTGCGGACTGAGGAAAATACGGTGTCAATAAAAAAATATCATGTTAAGCGTCCATTCTTCAACCCGCGGAGGCGGGTTTTGTTTTTGTAGACGCGGTTTCAACCGCCGTCTCATCTTTACGCACCCAGCTTAATCCGCCAATCTTGTCTCAATTTGCTTTGCGTACCCAGCCGTTAATAGTAAAGCGGCTATCAGCAAAAGCTTTCGAGGGACAGCTAACTCGCAAAACTTCGTGCATATAGCGACTAAGAAAAAATACGATGCTGTTATTGCGGGGTTCAACGGTTCTGAATGTCTCGGCGGCCACATAGAAATTGTTCTCGATTTTGCTGTCATAAATCTGCAATTCGCCACCTGAAAAAGCTTTGGGTTCTCGATTGAAATAGTAAACGTAAGTAAAAAATCTGGTTGCGGTATCTGGAGAGCCGCTGTCGTTGTGAAGTTTGTAAAAGTTGTTGTCGTTGTGCAGTGTTAACTGAGCTTCTATTTCACCAAGCGGAAATGAGGGGATATTTAATTTTTTCAGCACGTCCGGGAGAATTGCTTTGATGCGATTAACCATCAGTTCGGAAAATTCGGGGAACGAATGGAGTACCATCGAACGGCGGTAATCTTCGGCATTAGTTGAGGTGCTGGTACTCACAAATTCTGATTCTTTTGCTAAGACATATTTGATGAGTTTAGTCTTTTCTGCAGGTGTCAGGAAGTTGTCTATTTGGGCGTAGCGAGATATTAAATCGTCATTTACAGGCGGCGCAGGGGCGGGAATTTCTGCGGGAATTTCTGCGGGAATTTCTACGGGAATTGCTGGCTGCTGCGGTTGCAGTTCCTGCAAGTAAATTGGGGGTTCGGTGACTAATCCGACTAGGTTTTCGCCGGGAAAAGAAAGGGCGGAACGACCTCCGTCTATAGGGATTTGAAATAAGGTGGAAAAACCGGGTGTTTGTTGCGTGCGATCGACTAATGTTTTGACAAGGCTGTGCAATAATGGTGTATCAGATTTGAGGGTGACGGTACACTGATGTCCGCCGGTGAGCAGGATTTTGACTTTTACGTCTTGGGGTTTAATTTGCTGTTGAGTGTAAGTCATAATTTTTTAAGGACGCAACTGGGAATTTGGTACGACATAACAGTGTTGATTGGTGTCATAGCCTTCCAGATCCCCCCTAACCCCCCTTAAAAAAGGGGGGACAAGAGTGTCTAACTTTCCATTAAGAAGGGGAGGACAGGAGTTTTCTCAAAGTTCCCCTTCTTAAGGGGGATTTAGGGGGATCGAGACTTGGATCGAAACCAGAGATACAAAGAATTTCAGACTTAAGTTAAGACCAATAAACACTCTTGTATTCCTACAATATGGTACACAATTGAGAATTGCTTTAGGTATTATTCCTAATGCAAAAAGTGCCGAATATCAGTGAAAATCATTGTGATTCCGAGTTGGTTGGCTGCTTCGATGGAATCTCGATCGCGCATACTTCCTCCCGGTTGGACGATCGCAATTATTCCCGCCTCAGCCGCAGTTTTGACTGAATCGTCGAAGGGGAAGAAACCGTCGCTGGCCAAAATCGCTCCTTTGCTTTTCTCTCCTGCTTGTTCTAATGCTAGTTTAACTGAGCCGACGCGATTCATTTGTCCGGCGCCGACACCGATTGTAGTGCGATCGCGCGTCACAACGATCGCATTTGATTTGACGTGTTTCGCTACTTTCCAAGCAAACAGCAATTCTTCCAACTCTCCCGCCGTCGGCTGTTTCTCAGTAACTGCGCGCCATTTGCTAGTTTCTTCTACTATATTATCTGAGTCTTGCACCAGCAAACCGCCTGCGATTATTTTAACAGTTTGTGGAGGCCCTTGAGTCAAATCTGGCAAAATTAACACTCGAACTTTCGCCTTTTTCTTGATAATTTCTTCAGCTTCTGGTTCGCACCCCGGCGCGACGATACATTCTAAAAATGTTTTAGTTAACGCCGTTGCGGTAGCAGCGTCAATCGGGCGGTTGAGGGCGACAATTCCGCCGAAAGCCGAGACTGAATCGGTGTCGAAGGCTTTTTGATACGCTTCAGAAATAGTTGTTCCCAAGGCTGTGCCGCAAGGATTTGTATGTTTCAAAATAGCAGCGGCGGGTGTGTCGGGGAATTCTACGATCAGCCGTCTTGCTGCTTCTAAATCTACTAAATTGTTATAACTTAATTCTTTGCCTTGCAGGATGGTGCTAGTCGTCCAGCCTGTCGGTGTACTTCCGCTTTGGTACCAGGTGGCGGCTTGATGGGGATTTTCGCCGTAGCGGAGAGTTTGCAACTCTTTTCCTGATAAATTAAACTGCTCTGGTAGCGAAGATTTTTCAGCGGATTGGCTGCTGAGATAAGTTGCGATCGCGCGATCGTAGTTTGCTGTATGTTTGAAGGTTTCTAGGGCGCATCTTTGCCGAAACTCTAAGGATGCTTCGCCGCCATTTTCCCGCAATTCTTTTAAATAAGTATTGTACTGTTCGGGGTCGCACAAAACTGTCAAATGAGCGTGGTTTTTGGCTGAAGCTCTCAACATTGCTGGCCCGCCGATATCTATTTGCTCTATTGCGTCGGTTAGCGTTACTCCCGGTTTAGCAATTGTCTCTTCAAATGGATACAAATTGACTACAACTAGATCGATCGCGCGAATGTGATTTTCTGTTAAATCTGTTAGATCTTGCGGTACATCTCGGCGTGCTAAAATACCTCCGTGGATTCGCGGGTGAAGTGTTTTGACTCGCCCTCCCAAAATTTCTGGAGAACCCGTATATTCCGCAACTTTGGTCACTGGAATTCCTGCTTCTTTGAGGGCAGTTGCTGTCCCGCCGCTGCTAATTATGTCAAATTCAAATTCTTCTACTAGACTGCGCGCTAAGTCGATTAGTCCGGTTTTATTGGATGTACTCAGAAGTGCTAGACGTGCCATTGGTTTGAAGTTGCGGTCGCAAAAATAGACAGGTTATATTTTATATCAAATCTGGTCGCAGGGACATGATTTGGTAATTGGTAACTATGATTCTTTTTGAAATTATAAGGATGAGTTTGCTTGTTGTTGACCTGATTTTTTGTAAAAGTTATATAACATTTTATACTGACCAGTGGTTTCTAAATATTTAGGACTTGCGCGTGGATATGGTTATTTTGTCCCGTGCCAGGGGGATTGAAGCCATCTCCAGCCTTGAGATTTCGTCTCGCTACGTAAGTGTCAATGTTGTTTAAATTACTTAATAAAGTGTAATAGATAATTCGATGGCGATCGCTCTTGAATTTTAACGATGTTTTATGATGAATTCTAAAAGTAATGTGCTAGCATCGGGTGTAAATTGCTATCTCCGCAAATTTACGGAAAAATTGGGCGATCGCAACACCTTAATCTAAAAAATAATTTGGTAGGGTTTAAATATGTTTTTTCAAGAAGCCAATCCAGAAAACAAGCTCAGTAATATTAGCAGTAGCCAGAAAAAAATGGCGAAAAACATTACCGATAGAGCAAACTATCAAGAGATGCCAAAAAAATCAGCCGAGAACTCGACAGTGGCCAACATTTCAGAAGCTTATAGTCTTAGTTTGTGCGAAATGCAGCAGATGGAGCGAGCAATAGAACAGCTAAAGCAGGATTTGAAAGCTAGCGAATCTCGGTTTCGGAATGCGATCGAAAAAAATGCCGACGGCATCGCAATCGTCAACAAGCGAGGACTTGTCTGTTTTGCGAACCCGTCAGCAGAAGCGCTGTTTAACTGCAAATCAGAAGAACTTTTAGGTCAAGAATTTTTTGGCGATTTGGTAGTAGAAGGTTCAGCTTGCGACATTGAAATTGACACGGATATTATTCCCCAAGTTGGAGAAACACAAGCAGCAGGAACCCGCGTCGTACAAACAGAAGTTGAAGCTATTCGCAAGCACAAAGCAAATGCTGTAGTAGAAATGCGGGTGGTGGAAACGGAATGGGAAGGAGAAATGGCTTATTTAGCTACGCTGCGGGACATTACCGATCGCAAGCGCGCAGAAGAAATGCTTTGGTTGTACGATCGAGCTATGGCAGCTACTAGCACCGGAGTTACAATTTCTGACGCCACTCACCCAGAACATCCAATTATTTATTGCAATCCCGCATTTGAAAGCATGACAGGTTATCGGCGGCAGGAAATTATCGGCAAAAACTGCCAATTTTTGCAGGGAAGCGATACCGATCCGGCGGCAGTAGAAATAATTCGCCAAGCCTTGCAAACAGAAAGCGAATGCAAGGTAATATTAAAGAATTACCGCAAAGACGCAACCGCTTTCTGGAATTGTTTCTCAATATCTCCCGTGCGCGATCGAACCGGCAAATTAACTCATTTTATTGTCGTACAGAGAGACATCACTCATCGCAAACAAGCCGAAGAAGCATTGCATAATTCTGAAGCACAAAGCAGAGAACAAGCCGCTCAACTAGCAGCCACACTTAACAAACTCAAAGCCACTAATTCCCAATTAGTTCAAAGCGAAAAAATGTCTAGTTTGGGATTGCTACTTGCCGGAGTAGCTCACGAAATTAACAACCCAGTCAGCTTCATTTACGGCAATCTCGCTCATCTCACAAATTATACTCAAGACTTGTTTCACCACCTCGAACTTTACCAAAAGCATTATCCTAATCCAGCCGTAGAAATTCAACAGAAAAGAGAAGAAAACGATCTCGATTTTTTAGCTGAAGATTTACCCAGAATACTGTCTTCAATGAGCGTTGGCGTCGATCGCATTTGCCAGATTGTTCAGTCGCTGCGTAACTTTTCGCGACACGACGATTCACAGATGAAACCCGTTAACCTCCACGAAGGCATTGACAGCACGCTGTTAATTCTCAATCACCGTTTGAAAGGAAACGCAGAAATGCCACCAATTCAAATTGTAAAAAAATACGGAAACTTGCCGCCTGTCGAGTGTTTTGCCGGGCCGATCAATCAAGTTTTTATGAATATTCTCAGTAATGCGATCGATGCTTTAGATGATGCGAACAGTAGGCTAAATTGTCAAGAAATGACCGAAAATCCCTGCCAAATTAGGATTTGCACGGAAGTAGTCGGCAATTTTGTAGAAATTAAAATTGCCGACAATGGCCCGGGAATAACTGAGCAAGTCAAACAGCAGATATTCGATACATTTTTTACAACCAAGCCCATTGGGAAAGGCACGGGAATGGGTTTGTCAATTAGCTATCAAATTATTGTAGAAAGACACAAAGGCGAATTATATTGTACTTCGGAATTGGGCAAGGGCACGGAATTTACTATCAGAATTCCGATCGCACATTAGCGCGGAATGTGCAATCTGCACCTTACAAACTTGATATATAGGCAAACAAGCGAGCGGGACGCTCGCACTCCTAAAAAACGAGAAAAATCGTTTTTTCTCGTTCCCCGACTCTGGCTGGTAAGGCATACTTAGAGGCTTTGCATTCCCAATTGAGATACAATTTTAAGGTGCTTTTCGGCTCACCTTACCCGCATAAATAGCGAATTAAAAAACCTCCGCACCCTCCAACTTCTTAATAGTTTCAACCTTAGCCCTCGCCGCTTCCCCGCAAGTCTTCGGCGTCGGAAACATCTTCCCGGGATTTGCCAAACCTTTCGGATTAAACACCTGACGCACCCACTGCATTGTCTCCAAATCTACCTCCGAAAACATATCCGGCATAAAACACTTCTTATCAGCACCGATGCCGTGTTCCCCCGAAAGACTGCCTCCGACTTTGACGCAAAGCTTGAGAATTTCCCCGCCCAATTCTTCCACATTTTCCAGTGCACCTTTTACCGAGTTATCGTAGAGAATAAGCGGGTGCAAATTCCCGTCTCCCGCGTGAAATACATTAGCAATTCGATAACCGTATTTCTCGCTCAAACCCTCAATTTCTTTCAAAACATAAGCCATTTGCGTTCTCGGAATTACGCCGTCTTGCACGTAATAATCCGGGCTCAAATGACCCGCAGCCGCAAAAGCAGCTTTCCGCCCTTTCCAAATTTTTAGGCGCGTTTCCGGGTCGCTTGCTGTCGTGATATTTCGCGCTCCGTTATGCTTGCAAATATCGGCAATTCGCTGTTTATTTGTGGCAACTTCCACTTCTAAACCGTCGATTTCTACGAGGAGAATTGCCGCCGCATCGCGGGGATAACATCCAGTTGCCACCACATCTTCTACAGCATTGATGCTGATGTTGTCCATGATTTCCATGCCGCCGGGAATAATGCCAGCGCTGATAATATCCGAAACCGATTCGCCCGCTGCTTCTATACTGGCAAAATCCGCTAGGAGAACGCAAATCGATTCCGGCGCTTTGAGAATTCGCAGAGTAACTTCTGTGGCGATTCCTAAAGTGCCTTCGGAACCGACAAATACACCAGTTAAATCGTAACCGGGCATTTCGGAAACTTCGCCGCCGACATCGACAATTGAACCGTCGGGAAGTACCAATTTTAATCCTAAAACGTGATTGGTTGTGACTCCGTATTTGAGGCAGTGAACGCCGCCAGAATTTTCGGCAACGTTGCCGCCAATCGAACAAACAATTTGACTGGAAGGATCTGGCGCGTAGTAGAAACCAGCGCCGCTAACTGCTTGCGTTACCCAGTTATTAATTACTCCCGGTTGCACGACTACTTGCTGATTTTCTAAGTCTACTTTCAGGATTTTTCGCATCAGGGCAGTGACAATCAGCACGCAGTTTTCTACAGGTAAAGCGCCGCCGGAAAGGCCGGTGCCGGCACCTCTAGCAACCCAGGGAATTGAGTTGCGATCGCATATTTTGACCACTTGCGCCACTTCCTCCGTAGTTCGAGGCAATACCACCACGGCGGGGCGCTGGCGGTAGCTGGCGAGTCCGTCGCACTCGTAGACAATCAATTCTTCGCGGCGCTGTACGACGCCGTTTTTGCCGACTACAGCCTCAAATTCTTTAATAACGGGTTTCCAGTTGCGTTCTGTTTCTACGGCTATCATTAGTGACTTTAATTAGGGAACTATCAATCATATTGTTGCAAACTTTACTAAGTTTAGGCAACTAAGTGTTAAAAAAGCTGATTTTGTACAACCATTATTTTAGGACTTATGAAAAGAAACCCGATTTCTACCAGAAATCTTCGGCTTGGTAACGAGGTATCGACCCAGAAACCGGGTTTCTGAGCCATAGACGAACAGAAACCCGGTTTCTGGTAATAAATTTTGGGTTTGACAGCCATGTACCGGTGAAGAAACCTGGTTTCTAGCTTCCCTGGGGCAAGTCCTGTATTTTTTTAAGGGTTGCAATATTGACAAGCGAATTTCTTGATGGTACCCGCCACGTGATTTATCCGTGGAATCAATCCAAAATCTAAAATATAAAATCCTCAAGCCCCCGAATTTATCCGTGGGGTCAATCCAAAATCTAAAATCTAAAATCTAAAATCTAAAATCGAATGACAGGTAGTGCTGCACAGTCAGGAAAATTGGATACAATCATTTAGTACAACTATTTTAACTTGCTCTTCTATGAATTGTCCCCGATGCGCTTCTAAAAATGTCATGAAAAATGGGCAGACACAAGCGTGGAAAGCAAAACTTTAAATGTCAGGAGTGTGCTAAGCTGTGGAGCATTTAAACCACTAACGATCTAGGTATGGTGCGTCAGCTAGAACACGCTCCGCTTACATAGGAAACGATGAAAGAACTGACGCACCCTACAATCGTCTTTTAAATACCGAACAGCTTAGGCAGTTCGTACTTGAACCTAGACATCAACCCCAACCCAAGAAACAAAAGAAATCATAGCTCAACTTTTATAAGAGTTGATATCCTTGGCCCGAATAGTCCGAGCAACCGGGGTGTCTCCGAGGTGGTTACAATATTACGTCAATAAAAAATTAGCCCAATACCCAATACTTGCAAAATACCAGTTGGTCGATCGCTCTTTAATTCAATACGATCGCCCTTTTAGTCTTTACCCTTAATTCTTCTAGTTCCGATACTTGCTAGAATAGAAGCCAATACTAATCGAACTGCAACTCATGCTAAAAACCATCGAAGGCATTTGCATCACTTGCCAAACAATCCTATGATGGTTCATCATGATCTTGATGATTGTTTCATTCTTATAACTCAGTTAATATGCGATCGCTTGTCTTGACTCTAGGTCTCATGTGTTTAGGCACCCCCGCTGTTGCCACAACCTGCGAGGAAAGCTTTCAAAAAAAGGGGGACTTTTTGAATGGTGCCGCCTTTTCTGCACGTGTTCAGGTTGAGGGGTTATCGATAGAGAGAGCATTTTCCCAATTGCGACCCATTTTGGCCCGCGAGGGCATCAAGACTCTCAGCACGGATCTGAACTTAGGTGTCATGAAAGCCGAAAATCCCGCAACAGCATTTCAGCGTGCTTTGCCAATTGACGTATTTGCGTCAATGGACGGCAATCTATTAAATGTTGAGATGATCTTTACCATTCCGAGTGGCGTGGGTGCAAGTAAAGACACGGTGAAGCGATACTTGTGCGGTGCACTAAATCAATTGTTGCCCCAAACTACAAAGTAATATTTAATCATTCATTTGATGAATTGTAGTTTCCCACACTCGATCGCAATACCAATACCGAATACTTCAAAATTACCAGTTGCGCGATCGCCCTTCAATTCGGTATTGCGTTAGCGAAGCCCTCGAAGAGGATCGCTCTCTTAATTTCTATCCTTCTTGTTATGCCAAGAGTGCGATTTTTTTCAAGGGCGATCGCGCTATCTTTGATTCTTACGGCTTCAGCTCGAGCAGTTGGCGGTAATTGACACTCCGATCGATTATTGTACCGCCTCAGATTGTTTGACGGCTGCACTGAACGCGAAGCGGTTAAGATTCAGCAGCGATCGGGAATGCTGAAATTGTCTGTTGCCGAATGGGGATATGAATCACAAACTCAGTACCTGAGCCAGGTGTAGAAAAACACTTGATTTTACCGCGATGTTTTTCAGTAATGATTTGATAACTAATCGACATCCCCAAACCCGTACCTTTCCCGATGGGTTTGGTGGTGAAAAAGGGGTCAAAAATGCGCTGCTTCACTGCGTCTGGCATACCGATTCCGTTATCAGCGATCGCCACCTCCACCCATCGATTGTCGATCGCAGAAGTCCGAATCGTAATCTGGTTTGGGGTGTCTTTAATCACCTGATAGGAGCGTTTGGTATTCAGATCGTCCAAGGCATCCAAGGCATTCACCAAAATATTCATGAATACCTGATTGAGTTGTCCGGGGAAACATTCCACCTTGGGCAATGCACCGTACTCTTTGATAATTACCACGGCTGGATGCTCCGATCGATCTTTGAGTCGGTGTTGCAGAATCATCAAAGTGCTCTCAATTCCCTCATGAATATCAACATCTTTGAAGTCTGCTTCATCCATGCGAGAAAAATTTCGCAACGAGAGAACAATACTGCGAATTCGATCGGTGCCTACCTTCATAGATGAGATCATCTTTTGGATATCTTCTGTGAGGAAATCCAAATCAATTTCCTCTGCCATTGCTTGCACGTCTGGATCGTTGCTGGGATGGCGCTGTTGATAGAGTTCGATCATCTGCAGCAGATCTTGGGTGTATTCGTCCAGGTAGGTGAGATTACCGTGGATGAAGTTGACCGGGTTATTGATTTCATGGGCAATTCCCGCCACCAACTGTCCCAGGCTAGACATTTTTTCGCTTTGGATAACTTGCATCTGGGCTTTTTTCAGTTCGTTTAGGGTCGTCTCCAGTTGTTTGGCTTGCGCGATCGAAGAAATTGCTAGTTCTTCGATCGCAGCAACCTGGGGCAGAGTTGTCCAGCAAGCAATCGCTACTCCCACAAATGCCAGCGTCATCAACACAATAATCATCAGATAGGGATTGTTGGTTCCGACTTCTACCCGCAGCCAGGATCTGATCAGCCAACTGATTGTCGCTGCACTACAAATCAGCGCAATCAAAACTCCGATCTGAAGCACTACAAAATCTTCGTTTTTAGGATGGTTTACTGGCTTGGCATGGAGTCGATCCCACCAGGGTAAGTGCAAAGGTGCCCAAGGAATCCGCCGAATTGCAGCGTCGATCGCCATTACCGCCAACGGCAACAGCAACCCGATGCCAAAATCCATCCATCCCCAAGCAAAACCACCCACCACCAGGGAAATGAACTCCAGCACCAGCAATACTAAGGATAGTCGCCCCCAACGCACGGCGCGATCGTGGCGCTGCATCCACAGCCCCAAGTGCAACCCCATGATAGAAATGAAAAAACTCACCCCTGACACCACGACAATTCGAGTGGTATTGCCCCATACTAAAAATCCTAAACTACAGATAAAGGTTAGCAGCAGGGCGGGTTCTAGGGAACCTCGACGGGACACTGCGCCAAACACTGGAGACAACAGCCCATCCTGCGCGAGTTGGAAAAGGATGCGGGGCGTATTGCAAACGCTAGTCGCAGATCCCAACAAACAGCTAGCCGCAACCAGCAAAGTGACTATGACAGGGGCAGCGTCTCCCCAGAAAGGCTTGGCAGCCACCAAGAAATTGCCGTACAAATTGCCTTCTAAACCGGAAGCGGTTGCCAACTGCACCAACACTAAAGTGCCACCGACAAACACCAGAGGCATCAACCAGGCAACCCAAGACAGGGCCTTGAGGGTGTCTTTTGGGTGGAGACTGTCTGCTACAAAGGATGAAGCTGTGTCACAGCCATAGAAGCTATAAGCGGCAAACAAGTACCATTTCAGCCAGTCCTGGACACTGATGGCATCAATGCTGCTGGGCAAGAGTCCGGGGCTTTGGGGCGAAAAGGCAAGCCAGCCTAAACCCTGAACGCAGAAGAGGAGTAAAAAGCCGATCGAAGGAAAGACAAAAAAGAGGTGCAGAATGGCGACGGCGCGGGTGCCACTGAATGCTAAAAAGTAAGCGATCGCGGTAAAACCGATCTCAAACACTTTTTCTGGAATATTCAGCCCCATCGGCTCTAAATGGAATTGGATCAAATCTGTGATCGCGATCGCATTAATGGCCGGAAAGGAAACCCACCCCAAGAAGTAGGCAATCCCCAAGTAGCGGGAAAGGGCAGGGTAACGATGGAGCAGTCGGGTGATGTAATTTGGTGTTCCCCCAGATACATCTGGATATTTCTCACCCAAACTCTGAACTTGAAGGTTCATCAACATTCCGACGATCGCACCAGGAATCCAGACCAACAGCGATGCGGAGCCAATTTCTGCTTGCATCGACGGCGCTAAGGTAAACCACATCAGATATCCAACCACACTAAACCCCCAAGTTTCCGCTGAGGACATAGTGCGCCGGAGGCGATTCAGAAATGGCAGGCGATCTATTTCCATAACCAGTAAATCGGGGTAATCGTGTTGTGATACGATTCTAATTCCCAGACTCAACAATAAAGAAACAAATACCTATAGCAATCCTCGCATCAGTCGCAAAATCGAGCGAGACCAAAATCCTTGCAGTGCGAGCCAGAAAGCTCGCGTATAATGCAAGCAAATCATTTAGGATTGCTATATAAGCTGTTGAACATTTAAAACAGATTGTATGGTGCCGGGCGTCCGAAGTGTTTCCCGTTTAAGCGGAGCGTGTTCGCGGATGACGCACCCAAAACAGCCAAGTTAGTGGTTTAAATGCACAACAGCTTAGACACCTACGAAGCTAACTACAAATCGCATTGGCACGGTTTATCGAATCAATTCCGTGAAGGGATGATGGATGGTATTGTAGGATTTGAGATGGCTGTAACTCGATTGGAAGGAAAGTACAAGCTCAGTCAAAATCGCAGCCAAGTCGATCGGGAAACAGTGTCAAATACACTGCTACAGAGTTTAGATCCGGCTGCTGGTGCCGTGGGTGCCGAGATGAAACATCACCTGGAAGCGAATTAGACAGTGAAACGCACAATTGCTGCCCTACTTTGGAGAAATCGAGGGCTTTGTATGTATCGATCGGAGACTGCTCCATGAGGAACCCGAAAAGATATATCATTATCTTAACCGGATCATTTCTTCCCAGATATGTTCTACTGTTCTAATCCAAGGTGCTCTAATCCTTTCAATCCTGACAACTACAAATTTTGTCAAAGTTGCGGATCGCAAAGCCTCACGCCTCTCTTCAGAAACCGCTACCGCGTGATTCGACTGTTGGGCGAAGGGGGATTTGGCAGAACTTATGAAGCGGTAGATACCGATCGCATGGAAGATCCCTGCGTCATCAAGCAGTTTGTGCCCCAAGTTCAGGGAACATCAGCACTTTTTAAGGCAACAGAACTGTTTCAGCAAGAAGCGCAACGGCTTTACGAACTCGGCGAACATCCCCAAATTCCTCGATTAATTGCTTATTTTGAACAAGACAAGCGACTTTATTTAGTACAAGAGTTGATTGAAGGGCAAAATTTACTGGCTGAATTAACTCAGCAGGGCGTTTTTAACGAAGAAAAAATTTGGCAGTTGCTGGCAGATATTTTGCCAATTCTGAAATTTATGCACGATCGCAAAGTCATTCACCGAGACATCAAACTTGAGAATATCATCCGCCGCCGCACCTCTGTTAGCTCATCCCTGCAAAAGACGGGAAATTTTCGCAATTCAGCTTTCCGCAGGGGAGGACGGGGAGAATTAGTTTTGATAGATTTCGGCGTTTCCAAACAAGTGACGGGCTCGCTGATGAGCAAAGTAGGCACCACGGTAGGAACACCCGGATATTCGCCGATGGAACAAATGCGGGGTCAAGTTTTCCCCGGAAGCGATTTGTACAGTTTGGGGATAACTTGCCTGAGACTGCTAACTCAATGTTTGCCAAAAGTTGACGGTTCCGATGACCTTTACGACCCGATTAACGGCGGCTGGATTTGGAGAGAACGTTTGCCCGCCGACACAAAAGTCAGCAGCGAGTTGGCAAACATTTTAGATAAATTAATTCAAGATTATCTCAAACATAGATATCAATCTGCTGATGAAGTAATCAAAGCTTTAAATCTCTATTCTTTACCTCCCCAACCCCCTTTTGTCAGTGGAGGACAACTTGCTCTAAATACTTCTCTGACCAAGGGAGGACAACTTGCTATCAATACCCCGCTCAATCAAAGCAGGCAAATCAACAGCAATATCTCTGTCAATCCGAGTAAAAAATCCAACACCAGTCCGCATTTGAACAAGGGAGTGCAAAGAATTGCTGCCGTCAAAAGCACTTTTGAATTTCAAGTAGTGACAGTAGACAATAGCGGGAACCAAACTAATCTTAACATCGGCAAAGCGCGTTTTTTTAAAGAATATCTCGGTAGCAGTACAGTCATGGAAATGATATCTGTTCCTGGCGGTACTTTCCTCATGGGTTCCCCAAACGATCGGGGTGACAGCGACGAAAAACCTCAGCACCCAGTAACTTTAGCAGCTTTCTATATTGGCAAATTTCCAGTCACTCAAGCACAGTGGACAGCAGTTGCGGCGCTGCCGGAAATTCAAATATTTCTCAATCCCTATGCTGCCCGTTTTAAAGGTGAAAATCGACCTGTAGAAAATGTATCTTGGTACGAGGCGGTGGAGTTTTGCGCTAGACTTTCTAAAAAAACTGGTAAGAATTATCGCTTACCTAGCGAAGCGCAATGGGAATATGCTTGTCGGGGCAAAACTGTGACGGCGTTTCACTTTGGAGAAAAGATTACCAGCGAGTTAGCAAATTACAACGGAAATTCTCATTACGCTGAGGCGCCGAAGGGAGTTTATCGCTTTCAAACTACAGATGTTGGCAGTTTTAAACCTAATGCTTTCGGATTGTACGATTTCCACGGAAATGTTTGGGAATGGTGCGCGGATTCTTGGCACAATAATTATAACGGTGCGCCTGCTGATGGCAGCGTTTGGCAGTCTGACGGCGACTCTTCGCTGAGGTTGTTGCGGGGGGGTTCTTGGAACGATCGTCCTCCGAATTGTCGCAGCGCGTGCCGCCTTAGATATCAGGCGGATTGTAAGGCTAGTATTGTGGGTTTTCGAGTGGTGGTTTCTGTTGTTTAGACAAGATTAAAAAAGTCGCAAACTAAGTAGGTAGGCGCCAATAAACCAAACTATAGCAATCCTAAATGATTTATTATACGCGAGCTTTCTGGCTCGCACTGCAAGGATGCTGGTCTCGCTCGATTTGGCGACTGATGCGAGGATTGCTATATACAGCATATTCCATGTATCTGTGGTACACACAATCTTGTAGTAAGTAAGGTGCGTCGCTTTCAGAGTCAATCTGCAAGTTCCATTGAACCTGTGGCAGCGACGCACCCTACATAACACGTACCACAAAATATAGCTGAAAAGTGTACTTCATGAACCTGGAATATGCTGTATAACAAAATGTAAATCGATCGGAAGTGTTGCGATTGCTTCGTTTCACGGAGTGACCCTCGCAATGACTACTTACAGCATATTCCATGTATATGTAGTACACACAATCTTGTAGTAAGGTGCGTCGCTTTCAGAGTCAATCTGCAAGTTCCATTTAAAAAGTCGCAGCGACGCACCCGGAGGATTAACATCACACAATATAAATATAGCAATCCTAAATCATTGTCAAGACTATGATACAATTATATGCAATACTCGATCGTGAATAAAACAATGAATAACTTACAACTGCCACAAAAAGATAGGGAAAAAGAAATAGATTGTTTAGAATCTTTCATTAAAAGTGATATCGATGCCATAGAACTCAAACGAGCAATAGCTGATCCGATGGCGATCTCAGGTAATATCTACCATGAAATTAGCAAGATTTTGGGTGTAAGTAAGTTTTTCATTGGTTATTGGAAAAAGCAATTTAAAACCCAAGGCATCGCCGGACTCAAATTAGGACATAAAGGGTCAAAAGGGTATTTAACGGCTCGACAAAATACTGAATTAATCGAGTGGTTAAAGAATAAAGAATATTGGAATTTAGATGAATTGGTTACTTATTTAGATAGAGAATTTGGTGTAATATATAAATCAAAACAAAGTTACTATGAACTTTTCGATCGGGCGAAAATTAGTTGGAAAAAAACTCAAAAAACCAATCCTAAATTTGATAAAGAACTGGTAAAAAAAATCCGGAAGAAATTAACGATATTTTATTTAAAAACAAGGCTGGCATAGAGTCTGGGGAAATAATAGTATTGTTTTTAGATGAATGTCATCTACTTCATGGTGATTTAACTGGTTATGTTTGGGGTCAATCAAAAATCAGAATTGAAGTCCCAATTACCAATGAAAAAGATAGACAAACTTATTTTGGTGCACTCAATTATCAAAGCAAAGAATTCCATATTCAGAGCCATCCATCTGGTGATGGAAAATCAACAGTTAAATTTATAAAATACTTACAAAATAAATATAAAGATCGCAAGATTATCTCGATTTGGGATGGAGCTAGTTATCATAAATATGGAGAATTTAGAGACTTTTTATTAGAACTAAATGGTGACAAAGAACCTGAGAATTGGTCAATTACTTGTATTTTATTTGCTCCCAATGCGGACCAACAGAATCCCGTTGAAGATATTTGGTTACAAGCTAAAAACTTTTTAAGAAAGTATTGGTATTTATGTAGGTCTTTTAAGATTGTCAAATTTTTATTTGAGTTTTTTACTAACGAACATAAATTTGATTTCCCCAAAATACGTCAATATACTTACACAGAGAAAATCATTTAGGATTGCTATATATATAGAAAATCATTTAGGATTGCTATATATAGTGTGCCTGCGTAAGTCCCGATACACTTAAGTCGCAAATTGTCTTTAACCAAGTAACACAGGAAATAATTTGTCTAGCACATTCCAAGGGAAGAGAGCATGATTTTACGATATTCAAGGAGAGTAAAGTCAGCACTAGAACATATCATTGTCTGTTTAGGACTACTGGAAATACCAATAACAACTACTCATCAGGTTTGGCTTTGGACAGCCAATTTTTGATAGTCCTGTCGAATAGGAATCTGAATGATGAACTCTGCCCCCTGACCGGGATGAGAAACACACTTCAACTGTCCGCGGTGTTTTTCTACCACAATCTGGTAGCTGATTGACAGCCCCAGACCGGTGCCCTTCCCTACGGGTTTCGTCGTGAAGAAGGGGTCGAACAGCCGCCGGTTCACTTCCTCTGTCATACCGGGGCCATTGTCGCAAATGCGAATCACAACAAATTGGGGACCTTTCCGGGTCGGGGCGAGGTTGTGGGAATCCACCTCAGCCGAAGAAAATGTAGAGCTTTCCGCAAGGGGGGGATTGGAAATCGGGGATTTTTCTCCTTCCCCATACCCCACTGAGGTGCGAATTGCGATCGCCCGCGGCCCCCTTTGGTCATGGAGAGTGTCAATCGCATTCGCCAGTAAATTTACAAACACCTGGTTCAGTTGGCCGGCATAGCACTCCACCAGCGGCAGCGGGCCGTACTCTTTAATGATTTGAATAGCAGGCTGGTCTAGTTTAGCTTGCAGTCGGTGCTGCAAAATCAGTAGGGTGTTATCGATGCCCTCATGAATATCAACCTCTTTCATTTCCGCTTCATCCAGTCGCGAGAAGTTTCGCAGGGAGAGGACAATTTCGCGAATTCGGTCTGCGCCCACCTTCATCGAATCCAGCACTTTGGGTAAGTCTTCCATCAAGAACTCTAATTCGATTGCCTCCATATCCTCAACAATCGCTGCTGTGGGATGGGGGTATTGTTCTTGATAGAGTTTCACCAGTCCTAGTATATTTTCACTGTAAGTCCTGACGTGAGTCAGGTTGCCATATATGAAGTTAATCGGGTTATTGATTTCGTGGGCAACCCCTGCCACCATCTGTCCGAGGGAGGACATTTTCTCAGTCTGAATTAGCTGGGTCTGGGTGCGCTTGAGTTCTTGGAAAGAAAGCTCTAGTTGTTCGGCTTGTTTTTTTAATTGCGCTTCTGATAGTCGCAGAGCTTGCTCTATCTGCACGCGATCGCGAATTTCCTGGCTCAGGAGCAGATTTTTTTCCTTTAATTCCTGCGTCCTCTCTTCCACTTTATGTTCTAAAGTCCGGCTGTAATCTTCTAATTGCTCATTGGCTTGTTTCAGGTTGTCAGTCGCCTCAGATAAATTGGCATAGAGCCGGGCATTTTCCAGGGAAATCGCCGCTTGAGAACAGAGCACGGTTAAAACTTCCAGGCGATCGGGAGTAAACGCGCTCCTTGTCAGATTATTTTCCAAGTAAAGCAGACCAATGAACTTTCCTTTATGGACGACCGGCATACATAAAACTGACTTCGGTTGGGCGTTAACAATATAGCTATCGCTGGTAAAAATTCCCTCTTGAGTTGCATCATTTAAGACCACATTTTTCTGAGTTCTAGCCACATAATTGAGGATAGAAAACGGCAATTTATGAGTAGTTTCTATCGGTGTGGATTGCAGGACTACGACCTCATCATTATCTATGGTTGCCGTCCCTTCTACCACCAGTTGACCATCTTTTTCTAAAATGAAGTAGCTTTTTTCAGCCCCAGCATTCTCGATCGCAATTTTCAATAACTTAGAAAGCAGACTTTCCAGAACAATTTCGCCAGAAATAGCTTGAGAAGATTTCATGACAGAGGCGAAATCCAGTGCTGCCAAACTCCCCGTAGTCGTCGAGCTCGTCGTCCGCGATCCGTCGAATCTGGGGGCTTCTTTAGTCAGTATTCGCGATAAGAATTCAGGATATTCTTCTGATAAATCTTTTACTTTGGCCTTCGCTCCCCAGCGAATATAGCCATAGTAAGCATCCGTCAAATAAATCTCCGCTATCTTCTCCCGGCCGCGAGAGAAATAAAACTCGGCGGCCCGTTCATTAGCTAGGGCTTCTTCTTGAATGTATCCCTGTTCTCTGGCTCCTTGAATGCTAGCATCATAATACTCCATCGCTTTTCCAATTTTCCCCAATACCCGGGCTTTCTCCGCCTCCACTAATTCGTACTTGTGTTGATAATTCATCGGCCCATGTATAGCCCATTGCTGCATTTTTTTCTGATTTTTCGCCACTTGCTTCAAGGATTCTTTTTGTTCGCTGCTGGAAACTTGGGGATATTGAGCAAGGAGAGCCAGAGAATAGTATAAATTGTATTCCGCACCACTCATCAGACCGGGCACACCATCTTTGTATTTTTCTGCTGAGCGGGCGCTCTTGACTGACTGAGCGTAATCTTTAAACAAATAAAGTCGAATCAATTTTGTCAGGTGAGCAAAAAAAATAAACATATGTTTATTATCGGCAATTGACTGTTGCAGGAGTTCTTCTTCATTCAACAATTCGCCCTTGAGCATATATTCCTCTTCAGAGGCGGCGAGTAATTGTAATACCATTACTCTCCACGTCTTTAAGTAAGGAATATGCGAATCTTGTTTAAGTTTCAGCAGTAAATCAATATATTGCGCCTGCTTCTGAGCAACTAATTCCAGCGGTTGACCTGTAAAAAATATATGATCGCAATAGTAGATATAATTATAACCAACATCTTCTAAATCTCCAGTCTCCAGACCGCTTTTAATTCCCTCAACCATTGGCGCTAAACTTTCCTTGCCATGCTCTTTCCAGTGTCTAATATGAGCATTAAAAACTACATATACGTAAGATTTTAGTTCTTTGGCATCAAAGCGCTCCAACAAATTTAAGGCTAGTTGTCCAAATCTATATCCCGCCTCTATTTCACCGAATGGCCCGCATAGAAGTAAGCCATAAACCGCATACCCAGCAGTGGCCTGGGGCGAATTACCATATTGGATAGACAGATCAATCATTGTAAATGCAAATTGGGGAAATAAGGCAGGAGCCACATGATAAGAAAGAGGAGCAGATTTCAATAATATCCCCATCGCCACTAGCTTATTGAGATCCGTCATTTCTGGCAGATTAGCTAACGCATCAGTATTCATTTCTTGTGGAGGTTCCGAACAAAGGGAGACACCCAGCATACCCAGAACTTGCAGCCCAATATCGAACGCGACTTGTATCTGGTTTTGCTGGGAATAAAACTGCATTTGGATTTCATAAACTTTGACTTTTTCGAGCAGAGTTTTCGCGTGTTTAAGAGCATCCTCAGAAAGGATTTTTGCTCGCTCGAAGTTGATGTTTAGAAATTCCACCGCCGCCGCTTCCGCATACAGAGGGAACGTCAGGTCATACTGAGTTTCCCAGCTATCTTCTCTGAGGAGTTCTAGCCCCACCCGTAGTTGTCTGGCGGCAGTTTCATAAGCTGTTGCTGCCTTAGCTTTTTTGCCGGCTATCAAATTTAATCGGGCTAGACGATCTTTTTCTGCCTGATCCGTGATGCAGTCAGCCCCAACATTTAACTGATTGACAATCTCAAAGATATTTTCTTCAATCTCCTCTGCAGGAGTATGCTCCAGTAGCAGTTCACCAATTTTTAGGTGGGTCTGTTGTTTCTGAGATTCCGGAATAAGAGAATACGCCGCTTGCTGCACCCGGTCATGGAGAAATTTGTAAGCGATAGGCGCGTGATGGCTGTAAGGCAAAGGGCCAGGTGAGCATGATACCAGAGGAGAATCTGGAACTATTCTCTCCTTTACTTCCCTGCTCATTTCATCGGAGGTAAAAACGAGAGGGATTTTGTAGGCTTCGCTCAGGGGCAAAACCAAGCCAGCCTGAAGCGCTTCCCACAAATCAGCCGCCGTTTCCGACTGAGATTTTTCATTGACAATAGCCAGAACGTCTAAATTAAATTTGTCTCCAATACAGGTGGCTAATTTTAAGACATCCTGCGTCTTTTCCGGGAGTTTTTGAATATTTCTGGCAATCAGTTCGACGACATTATAATCCGTGATGCCTACCGCTTGAATTTGGTTCAATGACCACTGCCAGCACCCAGCACTGAATTCAAAGGTCAATAGCTTTTCTTGATGCAGAGTAGCAAACATCTGAGTCAAGAAGAAAGGGTTGCCCTGGGTTTTATTGAAAAGTAGCTGGGACAATTCAGAAACTCGGTTTCTCGGAGCGGAAGACTCATTCAGAGTATCCGCTACCAGCAAGCTGACGTTGCCAATATCCAAAGGACGGAGGGTGATATTATTTACAACCGCCCCCTTCTTTTGAATCTCATCCAACGTCAGCATCAACGGATGCGTCGGACTAACTTCGTTATCTCGATAGGCTCCCATCAGCAGTAAATACTGGCTGTCCGGGTCACAAATCAGCAGGTGAATCAACTTGAGCGATGCCGAATCTGCCCACTGTAAGTCATCCAAAAAGACGACGAGCGGGTGTGAGGGTTTAGTAAATACATGAATGAATTCTTTAAACACCCGATTAAAGCGATTCTGGGATTCAGATGGCCCCAATTGCGGAACAGCTCCTTGAGGGCCGACAATCAGTTCGACTTCGGGAATGACATCTACTATGACTTGGCCATTTGAGCCTAAAGCTTCTAAGAGTTGCTCTTTCCAAATCGCTAGTTTTTCCGAATTTTCTGTTAACAGATGTCCCATCAAGCCGGCGAAAGCTTGAATCAAAGAAGCATAAGGAATATTTCGCTTTAATTGGTCAAATTTACCGGAGATAAAATAGCCGCGCTGCCTGAGAATCGGTTTTTGAACTTCATTCACTAAGGAAGATTTGCCAATCCCTGAGTAACCGCTCACTAGCATCATTTCGCTGTTTCCGCCGGAGACTCGCTCAAAGGCTGCCATCAAAGTTGCTACTTCTTGCTCGCGACCGTAGAGCTTTTGCGGGATGAGAAATTGTCCAAATTTATCCCTCTTACCGATGGGAAAGTTGTCAATTTTCCCCTTCGTTTGCATTTGATGACGGCATATTTCTAGGTCAGCTTTTAGTCCCAGGGCGCTTTGGTATCTGTCTTCAGCGGTTTTGGCTAATAATTTCATTACGATGTCAGAAATCGCTTCGGGAATCTCACCGATTTGCTGATGGGGTGGCACTGGTCTTTTAGCGATATGGCAGTGAATTAATTCCAGGGGGTCGGTGGCTTGATGGGGCAGCTTTCCAGTCAGAATTTCATAAAAGGTGACACCTAATGAGTAAAAGTCGGTGCGGTAGTCAATTGAGCGATTCATCCGCCCGGTTTGCTCTGGAGACATATAGGCGAGGGTGCCTTCTAGCAAGTTGGGATTGCTGAGGCTCTGGTTTTCTCGCTCTAGGTACGTGGAAATGCTAAAATCTATAATTTTAATTTGATCTGTTTTGGAGTTGATAATGATATTCTGCGGTTTAATATCTTTATGGATAATCTTATTTTCATGGAGATGAGCTAGGGTCTCTGCCAGATGAATTGCCAGACTTAGAAATTCGCTTATTTCAAGGTGTTTAGCTGCGATTAGGTTTTTCAGAGATTTCCCCCCAAAATCTTCTAATATCAGCGCCAGACCGTTATTATGCTTTTCCAAAGAGTGAGCTTTGACAATCCCTGTCATGTCGAGAGTTTTGAGGATTTTATATTCATGTCTCAACCGCGCGATTTCTTCTATTGTGGGATACTCGGCTTTGAGGGTTTTTATTATAACCTGAGTTTGCTCGGACTCCCGAACCCCCCGATAAATAACTGTATTGACACCTTCATGAAGGGGCAACGATAAGAGTTTGTAACCGAGGAGCGTGGTTTTCATATGTTTTTTTCGATGAGTCCGATTATTCAGGCATGGAATTGATAGATGGGAACCTGAGATAGCTATGTTCGATCGCCTGTAGGGAAAAATTAAACGAGCAGAGCATCAGCTTGTTAGCAAGTCGCAATATTTTCTCCGCTCATTCAATGCTAAAGTGCATCCGGGTCGGATATTTATCTATAATACTTCTGCTGGAGTTGGACAAGCAAGAAGGCCCATCCACATAAATTATCCGATCGCACTACCTCAACAGTCTATTTAAATGTCTCTGGACGTCCTGGGCACAAATGCTTAAAGTTTTCCGAGCTCAGGTTTTTTACATCCAAGTAGCTGATTATGTGTCTCAGCCTAAATTATTCCAGCTTAAAATTATACATCTTACGAGAACATATTTGCAGCACTTCGACCGGGCGCGATCGTTGCTCTTACCAGGGTACAAATCGCGAGATCCTTGCCTACTTTTGCAAGAGGTCTATTGTAAATCGAGATTAGAATCAAATTGTTCGCCTTGGTAAAGGTAGCTATTGTCGCTACTACCAGTTGAATTTAGTAGCTTACCATAAGCATCATAGTTGTAAGTATCAGTAATTTGTCCTGTCTCGCTACTTATGCTTTCATTATCCCCTTCGATCGACTCCCTTGATTGTACTGTATTTACCTGCAATCTGCTGTACAACGCTGTAACAGAGGTGTATAGGAATCGTGTGCCTGATTTCTATGACCGCTTAATGTTGAGCGCATCAGGCTTGTGGAACTTCTATTTAGATGCTAGAGAAATGTGGAAGAGCATCGGGAAAACCCTGTCTCAAAACTGGTTGTATTTCCCAACAACTCTATTAGAGACAAGTTGTTAGCATACGGAATTTACCAAGACGTTAGAAAATTCCAATCTTCTGTAGCGTCTGGGTCTAATAATAATGGTGGCGGTTGATTGGGTTGTTCGAGTAAGGTTTTATAGTCTCCTGAATCGACCCATTTTAGGAGTTCAGAAGCGCGCATCACGACCCAAGATTGCGTGGACTCGTTGAAACTGAGCAACTTAGTAAGTGTATCTTGAGACTCTACACTGTTTTCGCTAAATTCGCGCACTTGAACGAGGAAATCAGCGATCGTTTCCGGTGTTACATAGCAACTGGGTAAACCGCCAAGTTTCATCAACGCGGTAATCGCTACATCCACATCCTGACAAGCGAGTAACCCCGCCCGATCCGCTGTAAACCTTGCCATCATTAACCAATTCCAGAACGCCAGTTCTACCCCATTAGCCGCCAAACCGCCAAATCCTAATGTCGCTGCATTCACCCAAGTCTTTAAAAGCGGCATCACCATCGCTATTTGATGATAGAGCAAATGCTGACTCTTAATGTGGGCGACTTCATGCCCCAATACATAAATCAGTTCCTGGCTAGAAAGCCATTCGTAGGCTTCTAAATTCACCGTTATAATTGGACTTTCAATACCAATCGTAACGGTAATAATATGCCCCCAACCGCGAAACAAATATAAACCTGGACAAGGAGATAAATCAAGAATTTGACAAGTTTCTTCCAACGCCTGAGACAACCCCGGAAAATTGGTGGGAGTCACGCGAAAATCACTGCCCAAACATTGCAAACGGAGTAGGCGATCGATACCGTACTCATTCACTTTCTTGAGCAATAAAGAAACTCCAGGCATCTTTTCAAGAGATGCTAAAGCTTTGCGATCGAAAGGATGTTCGTAAGTCTCTGACTTCAATCCTAATAAGACTTTTTTCAGCCTAAATAGACCTCCTCTAGGAAATGTACCTGTTCTTCATCTCTTGATTCAGCAATGCCTAGATTTTAAATAGGATAGAGATCGGAACCCCGATTTTGAAAAAATCGGGGTTCCGATCTCTATTATCAAGGACAAATTATTGCCTTAACTAGCCTTCTTCTGAGGAGCCACCATGCGTTCCACACTCATAGCAGCCACGCTCAATGTCACCACAGCCATGCCGAGAATTGCCACAGGCTGCAACTTCTCATTGATAATTAGAAACCCGAAGAGTGCGGTCATCGCCGGCCCCAAAGTGCCAATTACTGACGCTAAGGCCGCCCCCGCAAACCGGATGGCAAAATTATTCAAAAGATAGCTAAACAGCGTCAGCACCCCTAAAACAACGCCTCCCACAATCAAACCGGGCCAAACATTTTGGTCGATTTTAGGAGCAAAATTTTCCGACAGGGGCACCCACAAACTCAGGGAGGAAAATACAAAAATCGCGGCGAAATTAACTAAACTAAAAGGAATCGGGTGCAGCTTGCCCGCGGCCATTTGCGTCAGCAATACGTAACCTGCAAAGGTAATCCCAGAAGCCAGTGCCGCCGTGACTCCCACCCCGACATTGCCGCCGCCGGGAGCTTGCGCCGCAAAACTGGGCGATCCAGCCAAAATCAGACCTGCGGTAATTCCCAACATCGCCAAAAAGCCGACTGTGCTGGGGCGAGCACCAAACAAGATCCAAGAACCCAGTACGGTGACGATCGGGTAAATAAAGAAAATCGTAATCGCAATCCCCGCTGGAATATTGCCGATCGCCAAATAAATCAAAACCTGAGACAAAAACAGAAAAAATGCACTTCCTAAAACCTTGCCCCACAAAGCTCGATCGCCCGACTGGAACAACCGCCTAATATCTTTCCACACAGAAGGATACAGAAATGTCGCCAATATCGGCATCAAAGCCATCACCACGATCAGCCGCATCAACAAAATTAACAAAGAATTTCCAAAACCTGGAGTCACCACCCCCGGAAATTCAAACAAGCCAAAAACCATCCGAGGATTTTTGGTTTTAATCAAAATTCTTAAACAAACATTAAACAGCGACAATACCACCGCCGAAGACAAAGCCAGCACCAAACCTGCCTGCACTTGAGAAGATGCTTTAGCAGTTGCAGCAGGCGCTGAAGAAGGCTGTGGCACAGATTCCCGCGGCGCATCCGCAGGTGTTGGCAGCAGAGTTTGCGCGCGGACAGAATTAGTTGATTCCTCGGGATAGGAATCTTGAGCATCGAAAGGATTCTCAAGATATGCTTCTTCTTCTTCGAGTTCTTCCCTGATGCGGTTGACGAGATTTTGTAACAGCTCTTCCCCTTGCAGTTCAAGGGTTTTCATGTTGTTGAGCCGCACCGACAGCTCGCTTTCGTAACTGGTTAAATCTTGTTCCAGCATCTGGAAACTGCGATCGATCCTTTCATCCAGCGCCGCCAACAACTCCGAGGCTCGTTCGTCGTAGTTGCTCGGCGGCAGGGGTATCGGGAACTCACCGCTGGGAATCGGGCTGCTGAGAGAATGTCCCGAGTTAGCGCTGAGTTCGTTGAAGCGCTGCACCAACAAATCTTGCAAATTGTGAGCCAAAACTTGAGCCAACTGCTTCAGCCACAATTGCTGCTGCTGAATGTATCGCCCCGACAGAGATTCCATTTGCTGAGACTGCAATTTGCGATATTGCTCCCGGAGGTCTTCAATATCGTCAATCAGGTGATTTTTTTCAGTTTGCAGCCGAGTAATGTCTTGATTTAACTGGCCTTTAACATTTTGATGCAAAGCGTCCAGTTCTTGCATTACTGAGTGGAGGACTTCTTCTGCTGATTGTGCATCCTCTGGCTCGCCCTTTGACGAGTATACGTTCCGCTGCGCCATTAGCCTATAACCTCTAATTTAAACTGCACGTTCAGTGTTCTTAAGTATTTTGGCCAATCAGGTCGCAAGTTATAGTGAGTTGATCTAAAAGATTGCGAACACTGTTTAATCAATAGTAGTCGCTCAGTTGGAGATGTGAAAAATTTGCGTGAAGCAAAGCTATCCCGAAGGGAATCGCCCCAAGAACACTTTGTGCAATTAGAAATCATACTACAGCTTGACCTCTCCACGGATTGCTCCCGGTAATTCTCGCATCTAACTCACCCGATTGCACCCGAATCACAAGCCTAATGACCCCTTCTGCGACTAAATTTGATTGGGGGGTGGCACTCCTAGCCCCTCAACGGATAACTCGATCGTACAGCCAGAAACCCGGTTTCTTTTGTCCGCGTCTCTCCCGCACTCCCGCACCCAGATTTATTATATTAAAGGTTCCGATCTTTTGCTCGCGAAAGTTTTAAGAGGCGATCGCACCGTCAATCGATTTTAGATTTTAGATTTTAGATTTTAGATTGAAGCATTGAAGCATTGACCCCACGGATAAATTCGGGGGCCAGTTTCTCGGATACAGGTTTTTTATTTCTCCACGGATGAATCCGCGGGCTTGTATCCTGAATGCTGTCGGTCAAAAAGCCCCCCCGCGCCATCAAAAAATTAACACACCTCATCCCCCAAGAGCAATAGATATGGCATCAGAAATTTATGACAATTCCTTTACAAACGATCGACAAAAACTGAATATTTCCTCAGAAACCGAAGTCTTTGTCTTTCCGGCATCATTTGCCCAGCAGCGGTTGTGGTTTCTCGACCAATTCTCACCGGAAAACCCTTTCTATAATGTAGTAACAGCCCTGCGCTTAACTGGTTCCCTCAACTTAACAGCCTTAGAGCAAACCTTCAACGAAATAGTGCAGCGCCACGAAACTTTGCGAACGACTTTTGCCGCAGTATCAGGGCAACCAGTGCAGATAATATCTCCCGCTTTCAAGACTAATTTAAAAGTATTAGACTTGCAAAATTTGCTGCCAGAAAAACGGGAAACAGAAGCAAAAAAACTCGCCGCAGCAGAATCTCTTCGCCCTTTCAATTTATCCACCGGGCCGCTGATGCGAGTAACCATCCTGCGGCTGACAGAAACCGAGCATATTCTCTTGCTAAATATGCACCACATAGCCTCCGATGATTGGTCGATCGGTGTGCTAATTCGAGAAGTGGAGGCTATCTATACAGCTTTGATCGATCGAGAGCCATCTCCCCTACCAGAATTATCACTTCAATATGCCGACTTTGCCGAGTGGCAGCGCGAATGGCTGCAAGGTGAAGTATTAGAAACTCAGCTAGCTTATTGGCGGCAGCAATTGCACGGAATTTCTGTGTTAAATTTGCCGACGGATCGCCCTGCACCAGCTAGGCAAAATTATCGCGGAAAAACTCAATATTTAGAACTGCCTAAAAAGCTGAAGGACGCACTTTTAGCGCTCTCGCAGCGAGAAGGAGCGACTTTGTTTATGACAGTGCTCGCAGCATTTCAAACTTTGCTTTACCGCTACTCCCAGCAAGAAGATATTGTTGTCGGTTCGCCGATCGCCAATCGCAACCGCAGCGAAATAGAAGCATTAATCGGTTTTTTTGTCAATACTTTAGTGCTGCGAACAGACTGCTCGGGAAACCCGACATTTCGAGATTTTTTGGGCCGGGTGCGGGAAGTAACCCTGGGAGCTTACGCTCACCAAGATTTGCCTTTTGAGAAGCTAGTCGAGGAATTGCACCCAGAGCGATCTCTGAATCGCCACCCGCTGTTTCAGGTTGTATTCGGGCTGCAAAATGCGCCGCTGGACGAGCTAGAATTGCCAGAATTAAAGTTGAGTTCTTTTCCTTTGGAGACTCAAACCACGCGCTTTGATTTAGAGCTGTATTTGTGGGAAGCTTCCGATAACTTTAGGAGCAGATACGGCGAACATTGGGAAGATTCGGAAGGTCTCAGAGGCTTAGCTGTGTACAATACAGATTTATTTGATGAAGTTACGATCGCCCGAATGCTGAGGCATTTTAAAACGCTGCTGGAAAGCATTGTTGCTAATCCAGAACAAAGAATTGCTAACTTACCTTTATTGAGCGAGGATGAAGTGAATCAATTATTTAGAGAATGGAACGATACTCGGACAGATTATCCTCAAAATAAGTGCATTCATCAGTTATTTGAAGAGCGAGCCCGGCAGCATCTGGAGGATGTCGCCCTAACTTTCGACAGCCAGCACCTCACTTACAGAGAACTCAACAGTCGCAGCAACCAACTGGCGCGCTACCTCCAAAAACTGGGCGTCGGGGCGGAGGTTTTAGTGGGGCTTTGTGCAGAGCGATCGATCGACCTAATTGTGGGGATGTTGGCTGTACTGAAAGCGGGAGGGGCTTACCTACCGTTAGATCCGAGCTATCCGCGCGATCGGCTAAACTTGATGCTGGAAGATGCTCGAGTTAAAGTCTTGCTAATTCAAGATAAATTGATTGAGAATTTCCGAGACTTCTCAAACTCGGTGATTTACTTCGATCGCGATTGGGAAGACATAGCCAAAGAAAGCGCCGAAAATCCCGCCAACACCGTAACAGCAGACAACCTAGCTTACGTTATTTACACATCTGGCTCAACAGGAAAACCGAAAGGAGTTGCTGTCACCCACAAAGCAGTAAATCGGCTGGTACTCAACACCAACTATATAAAAATAGAACCTACCGATAAAATTGCCCAAGCATCAAACGCTTCATTCGATGCAGCCACATTCGAGATTTGGGGAGCCTTGCTTAACGGCGCTCAACTCGTGGGAATTAGCACAAATATTACCCTTTCGCCTCACGATTTAGCCTTAGAACTGCGCCAACAAGGCATCACCGTCTTATTTTTAACAACTGCCTTATTTCAACAAATTGCTAGAGTTTTACCGCAAGCTTTTAATTCGCTGCGCTGCTTGCTGTTTGGCGGAGAAGCCGTCGATATGAGATGGGTTAAAAAAGTTTTAAAAGAAAATCCAACCACTCAATTAATTCACGTTTACGGGCCTACAGAAAATACCACATTTTCGGCTTATTATTGCGTGCAAGACGTACCCGAAACCGCAACATCTATCCCCATCGGCCGCCCGATCGCCAACACGCAGATTTATCTCCTCGATGCGGATTTGCAGCCGGTGGCGATCGGTGTTATAGGTCAATTGTACGTCGGCGGTGACGGATTGGCGAAAGGCTACCTCAACCAGCCAGATTTAACTGCTGCTGCATTCGTTCCCAATCCTTGTAGCAATAAACCTGGTTCGTACCTTTATAAAACAGGTGATTTAGGCCGCTATTTAGCTGACGGCAACATCGAGTTTTTAGGTCGCATTGACGACCAAGTAAAAATTCGCGGCTACCGCATCGAATTGGGAGAAATTGAAGCGGCTTTGTGCCAGCATCCACAAGTGCGCGAAGCAGTAGTAATTGTGAGGGAAGACATCCCAAATGATAAACATTTGGTAGCTTATGTTATTCCTGACGGCATTAATGAAAAATCCGAAACTCAAAATCTAAAATCAAGTGACTTGCGCCAATTTTTGAAAGAAAAGTTACCAGGATATATGGTTCCTGCAACTTATGCAGTGTTGGAGAAGATGCCGCTGACGCCTAATGGCAAAGTAGACCGCCGCGCCTTGCCCGATATAGATACAGACAGCGAGGATCTAACAGAAAATTATGTAGCGCCTAGGACTGAGCTCGAAGAAATGCTGGGAAAAATTTGGGCTAAAGTTTTGGGAAAACAGCAGGTTAGTATCTACGATAATTTCTTTGAACTAGGCGGGCATTCCCTGCTAGCAACTCAGTTAATTTCTCGCATCCGAGACGCTTTGCAAGTTGAGTTACCGGTCAGCAATTTGTTTGAGGCTCCGACTGTGGCCAGTCTGGCAAAATACATTGAAACAATGCGCTGGGCCGCGAAAGGTTTGGATGCTCCCAGAACCGACGAAAAAGAGCGAGAAGATGTGGAATTTTAAGGGCTTACATAATTGCGGGATGATTTTGATTGTTTTGTGGAATGACCAAGAATTTCAAAGGTGGTACCCGCCACGCGATCGAACCGTGGAATCAATCCAAAATCTAAAATCGAAAATCCTCAAGCCCCCGCATTTATCCGTGGGGTCAATCGAAAATCTAAAATCTAAAATCTAAAATCGATTGACCGTCCAAAAGTGGGGAGCATCTCTGTTTGACAGCCTGTCTTTTGACATTGTTCATACTTGTGTATCACAATGGTTTTTTGTCGATATTTTGGCAAACGACAATGAGTAAATTGAACAGCGTTTTGAACCCTTCACTGGTGGCTGAACCTCCCAGTAATCGTTTTTATCGCACCGTTTGGCGATGGCACTTCTATGCAGGCTTGTTTGTTATTCCTTTTATGCTGATTTTGTCAATCACAGGCATCATTTACCTGTTTAAACCGCAATTAGATGCTGCGATGTATCACCAGAATATGTTTGTGCAGCCTGCGGATGCGGTGATGCCTTATACTCAACAGGTGGCAGTTGTTCAACGAACTTATCCTGATGCCAAAGTAACAAAATTTACGCCGAGCGTTGCGTCTAATCGTAGTGCTGAAGTGACGATCGCGACTAAAGATGAAAGAACACTAGCCGTTTTCGTGAATCCTTATACGGCTAAGATTTTAGGCGATCGCGATGAAAACAATAATCTCCAAGCGATCGCACGCAAAATTCACGGCGAACTGATGATCGGAAAATTGGGAGATTATATAGTAGAGCTTGCTTCGTGTTGGGGGCTTGTGCTGCTGATTACGGGATTGTATCTGTGGTTGCCTCGCCACAAAATAACTTTTTTTGGAACACTGATTCCGCGTGTGTGGAGCCAGAATAAGCGGGTATTTTGGCGGGACTTACACGCCGTTTCGGGATTTTATGGGGTATTGCTAATTGGCTTCCTCATCCTCAGTGGACTACCCTGGACAGGTTTTTGGGGAGATACCTTCGCTCGTTTGTCGAACTACTACCCTGCACAAATGCGGGATAACGTGCCTCAATCGACAACACTCACAGGCTCCCTCAATCAGCAGGGCAATCAAGTTGTGCCTTGGGCCGTAGAGCAATTACCAATTCCTAAATCGAGTACGCCTAGATATGAGCATCATTCAGGACACAACGAAGTTATCGAGCGAACTCTTGCTGATACGTCCGTAAATCTAGATTCTGTTGTAAATTTAGCTCAAGAAAAAGGCGCACCCCCTGGATTTAGTGTTAGTTTTCCAGAATCCAAAACGGGTGTGTATACGGTTTCGGCATTTCCAAATAATCCGGCGCAAGAAATCACTTTGCACATCGATCGATACAGTGGCAAAGTATTAGCAGATGTGCGGTGGAAGGATTACGGGTTAGTACCCAAAGTCGTATCAATGGGAATTTCAATTCACATGGGAAAATATTTTGGATTGAGCAATCAACTACTGATGTTGTTTGCAGCCTTAATTTTGATTGTGCTTTCAGTCAGTGGTACGGTGATGTGGTGGCAGCGTCGTCCGAAAGGGACGGGTTGGCTCGGTGCGCCTGCAATGCCCACCCATGTTCAGGGATGGAAAGTGCCACTCGCAATCGTTGCTGTTTTAGGGATTGCCTTCCCGCTTGTAGGACTTTCACTCGTCACCGTTCTGCTGTTGGATTATTTCGTGTTGGCTCGTATTCCTGCCCTCAAGCGCATTTTCAGTTAAAGGTGGGAGGGTAACAAAGAGGTCTAGGAACTAGACCGAATCAGTGCGTAGGTTGGGCCCCGAGGGAACGAACCCTCCGTTTCACTCCGCCCAACATTTTCGCTACAATTTTCCTTAAGGAATGAGAATTAAATAACTTGCATTTTTTGTAGGTTGGGCCCGTGGAACGAACCCTCCGTTTCACTCCGCCCAACAATCAAGAGCGGCTACCCGCTGAACCGTACCCGTCCGGGTCGCCTTGGATTCGTCAGTACCGGGGCGGCGGAACAGCGGCAAACTGATAAAGCGGCAGCCAACAGACCAAAGAACCATCAACACTCCGCTGACTAAGTAGGAAATCCCTACAAGTGCGCCGATGTACCATTCGTAAATAATGTATATATAGCGGTTCTCAGAAAGATGAGGTACGTAGTTGGGCTTTAGCCCTCTTACTTTAAGTGGTTATATAATCTATCAATCATACCTCATCTTTTTGAGAAAGGCTATACCTCCGCCAAGGACTCCGATCGACAGCAGTCCCACCAGCCATAGGAACAGGAAATTGAAGGGCATGAACGGCATAAGCTGAAACCTTGGGTAGGATTGTGGTTGCGGATTCAAACAGAATCATACTCAGGTTAGACCACAGTAAGCAAGCGGTAAGTTAAGCTCTTAATTTGTGCGCTGGTTGAATTTCTTTTATTGATTTGCCCAAGTAATGACCGAAAGCATCCAGGATACAAGCCCCCGGATTCATCCGTCCAGAAATAAAAAACCTGTATCCGATGAAAGTTGCCCCCCGAATTTATCTGTGGGGTCAATGCTTCAATTCTTTAATCTAAAATCTAAAATCTAAAATCGATTGATAGGATGACTCAAAATGCCCGAGCCAAAAATATCGAGCTCATCGCCAAATGCCAGAGATTCTGTCACGGTAGAGTTAGTTGAGTTTTTATCTTACCTTCGCAGTCTAGATATTAATGTTTTTGTTGAGGGCGAGATCCTGCGGTGCAACGCTCCCGAAGGAATTATTACACCCGAACTGCGCGCCGAAATTTCTCATAAAAAAGCCGAAATTATTTCATTTTTAAAAGCAGCTAATCGTACTTATAGTTTCACTCCTACACCGATTGTTCCTATGGGGCGGGACGGAAATCTACCGCTTTCCTTTGCACAGCAGCGCTTGTGGTTTCTCGACCAATTAGTCCCGAACAATCCCTTCTATAATGTTCCCGCAGCATTGCGTTTGACAGGTTCTCTCAATTTTTCGGCGCTGCAACAAACCTTCAATGAAATTGTGCGCCGCCACGAAGCTTTACGCACGACTTTAGCAGTAGTTTCGAGCCAACCTGTTCAGAGAATAGCTGCTGCTTTCCACCTCCCGATTAATGTAGTGGACTTGCGAAACTTGCCAAAGGAATCTCGACAAACTGAAGCAAACAGGCTCACCGCTGAGGAAGCTCAACGCTCTTTCAATTTGTCCAATGACTTGTTGCTGCGAGTCACATTATTGCAGTTAGATGATGCCGAATATTTACTAATGCTGAATATGCACCACATTGTCTCCGATGGTTGGTCTATCGGAGTGCTAATTCAGGAATTAGGCGCACTTTACACGGCATTTGCTAGCGAAAAACCTTCGCCTTTACCGGCTTTGTCGATCCAGTACGCTGATTTTGCAAAATGGCAGCGCGAATGGCTGCAAGGGGAAGTTTTAGAAACGCAGCTTGCTTACTGGCGGCAGCAGTTAAACGGCATTTCTATGCTAAATTTGCCTGCGGATCGACCCAGGCCAGCAATTCAAAGTTACCGAGGCAAAAGGCAATTTTTGCAACTGCCAAAACAACTGAGCGAGGCTTTAGAAACTTTGAGCCAGCGCGAAGGAGTGACGCTGTTTATGACAATGCTGGCAGCTTTTAAAACGTTGCTTTACCATTACGCGCAGCAAGAAGATATTGTTGTAGGTTCGCCGATCGCCAATCGCAACCGCAGTGAAATTGAAGCACTGATCGGTTTTTTTGTCAACAGTTTGGTGCTGCGTACAGATTTGTCGGGAAATCCAACTTTTCGGGAACTTTTAAACCGAGTCAAAGAGGTAGCATTAGGAGCTTACGCTCACCAAGATTTGCCGTTTGAGAAGTTAGTAGAAGAACTGCACCCCGATCGCGCGTTGAACCAAAATCCCTTATTTCAGGTGGCGTTTGCGCTGCAAAACGCGCCGGGGAATCGGTTAGAATTGCCAGAATTAACACTCAGCCCGCAGCAGTTGGATGTGGGTACAGCGCGGTTTGATTTGGAGTTTCATTTGTGGGATCGATCGCCCAACAGCTCGGGAAGCAACCAATCGCCCAGCAACAAGCTGTGGGTTGATAGCTCCGAAGGCATCAGCGGCATGGTTATTTACAGCGCCGATTTATTTGATGAAGCTACGATTACCCGCCTGATCGGGCATTTTCAAACTCTGTTAGAAAGCATTGTGACAAATCCCGAACAGCGAATCGCAAATTTGCAATATTTGAGCGCCCAAGAGCGCTATCATTTGTTAGTTGAATGCAACAATACTCAGGCAGATTATCCGCAAGATTTGTGCATCCATCAGCTATTTGAAATGCAGGCAGATCGGACACCGGATGCGGTGGCGCTGGTATTTGGAGAGGAGCGAGTCACCTATCGAGAGCTAAATCTCCGCAGCAACCAACTAGCACGTTATCTGCAAAAAATGGGGGTTGGGGCGGAAGTTTTAGTCGGGCTTTGCTGCGGGCGATCGCTCGATCTGATTGTGGGGATGTTGGGTATCCTGAAAGCGGGAGGAGCTTACTTAATTTTAGATCCGAGCTATCCTGCTGAGCGATCGAGCTTTATGCTAAAAGATGCTCAAGTGTCAGTATTGCTTACCCGCCAGGGAATAAATTCCCTGTCTAATAGCGAAAGTCGTCTAAAGACGACTGAAGGAGGACAAGTTTCCAGTCGGCTTCAGCCGACTTCAGCTATGAGCCAGGGAATTTATTCCCTGGTGGATGATGGCGAAGTGCAAAATTTAGAAACACAGTCAGACGATAAAATTGACCATCCAAGGGTTGTTTTTCTAGACACAGACTGGGAGATGATTTCCCAAGAAATCGCCGACAATCCCACCAGCGCAGTCACAGCCGAAAATCTGGTTTACGCGATTTACACCTCCGGCTCCACGGGAAAGCCGAAAGGAGTTGAAATTGAGCACGGGAGCTTGTTAAATCTCGTTTTTTGGCATCAAAGAGAGTTTGGGGTGTCAGCGGGCGATCGGGCCACGCAAATTGCAGCGATCGGCTTTGATGCTTGCGGGTGGGAAATTTGGCCTTATCTCGCCGCGGGAGCTAGCATCTACTTTCCAGAAGATGACATCAGGCGAGATCCTGAAAAACTGCAAAACTGGTTAGTATCAAAAGCCATTACAATTAGCTTTTTACCAACACCTTTAGCCGAGAAAGTTTTGCTATTAGATTGGCCTCAAACAACAGCGTTGCGAATCTTGCTCGCAGGCGGCGAAAAACTGCAAAAACATCCTTTAAAATCCCATCCATTTAAGCTAGTAAATAATTACGGCCCAACCGAAAACACAGTCGTCACAACTTCCGGTTATATTCCTGTAACAGAGCAAACAGACATCGCCCCGACAATTGGCCGCCCCATTGCGAACACTCAAATCTACATATTAGACAAATATTTGCAGCCGGTGGCGATCGGCGTTGTTGGCGAATTGTACATCGGCGGAAACGGACTCGCTCGCGGCTACCTCAACCGCCCAGATTTAACCGCACAAAGCTTTATTGTCAATCCTTTTAAACCAAATTCAGGAGAGCACATTTACAAAACCGGCGACTTAGTGCGCTACAGAGGCGATCGCAACCTTGAATTTTTGGGACGCATTGACGAACAAGTAAAAATTCGCGGTTTCCGCATCGAATTAGGAGAAATCGAGACAGTATTAACTCAACATCCGGCGGTGCAGCAAACTGTAGCAATAGCTTCCGAAGATGGACAGGGAGATAAACGTTTAGTAGCTTATATTGCCCTGAATTCTGAATATAGCGTTGCCCGCGAAAAAAACCAAATAATGCAATTGCAGGACGAACAGGTCTTGCAGTGGCAAATGCTCTACAATGAAACTTACGATCGACCTGCTGTTGAGTCAGATCCAACATTTAATATTGTCGGCTGGAATAGCAGTTATACTAATCAGCCAATCCCAGCGGAACAGGTGCGCGACTGGGCGAACAATCAAGCAGCCCAAATTTTAGCTTTGCAGCCTAGCCGAGTGTTAGAAATTGGCTGCGGCACAGGTTTGTTGCTGTTCCAAATTGCGCCTCGCTGCACTCAATATTGCGGAACAGACTTTTCACCTATTTCGCTCAACTATATTCGGCAGCACTTGGCAAATCAACAGTTAGCTAATGTAACGCTGCTTCAGAAAATGGCGACAGACTTTGAAGGAGTAGAGACAGCAGATTTTGACGCAGTAATTCTCAACTCTGTCGTGCAATATTTCCCGAATATCGACTACCTCGTGCAGGTGCTAGAAGGTGCGGTGAAAGCAACTGCTCCCGGCGGCTTTATATTCATCGGAGATGTCCGCAGCTTGCCGTTGCTGGCAGCTTTTCACGCTTCGGTACAACTGTATCAAGCCGAACCTTCTCTCGCCGGCGAACAGTTGCAGCAGCGAGTACAAATGCAAATTTTTCAAGAAACAGAGTTAGTTATTGAACCAGAGTTTTTTAGCGCATTAAAACACCGCTTTCCGCAGATTGGCGGCGTAGAGATTCAATTAATTCGCGGTAGTGATCGCAATGAGTTAACTGATTTTCGGTACAATGCTATTCTGCATATTGCGTCTGAAACAGCACGCCCAAAATCATCGCCAAAAGGGGAGGGACGCGCCGAAAAACGGCTGGATTGGTCGGCTGAAAATCAGAATCTGACTGTTACCAAGGTGCAACAAATATTATTGCACAATCAAATCGATGTTTTAAGAATTGCTAATGTGCCTAATGCGCGGGTAACGGCAGCAGTTAAGGCGGCAGAGTTGCTGTCTGTTGTCGATAAATTTCCAACAGCAGGTCAGTTGCAGAAAGCTGTGGAAAAAGTCGATAATTTAGGAGTATATCCAGAAGATTGGTATGCTTTACAAGCTCCGTATAATGTTAATATTAGTTGGTCTAATTCCGACAGTCAAGGGCGCTACGATGTAGTGTTTGCACGGGGCGAAACCAGAGATTTTGTGCCAGAAACCAGAAGCGATCGCTTGCGTCCTTGGCGCTCTTATGCTAACAATCCCTTACAAGCTAAAGCAGCGCGGAAATTAGTGCCGCAGTTGCAGGCTTATCTAGCAGAAAAACTGCCGGAATATATGGTTCCCTCGGCTTTTGTGGTGCTGGAGTCGCTACCGGTGACGGCTAACGGAAAGGTCGATCGCCTCGCTTTGCCTGCACCGGAGCCAATTAAGTTAGAATGGGCTGGCAGTTATGTTGCGCCTCATACTTCTATTGAAGAAGTTTTAGTGAAAATTTGGGCTGAGGTTTTGGGGATAAAGCGAGTGGGTATCCGGGACAATTTCTTTGAATTGGGAGGCCATTCGCTGCTGGCGACTCAGCTTGTTTCTAGAGTGCGAGATACTTTCGCGATAGAGTTGCCTTTGCGCCGGGTTTTTGAAGCACCGACAATTGCAGAATTATCTAAGATTGTGGAAAATTTAAAAGATAAGAATGCTAAAAGTGAAGTTCCGGCTTTAGTGGCGATTTCGCGCGATAGTCGGCGGAGAAAGCTATCATCTTTTAATCAAGAAAGTAAATAAAAATTAGGGCGGTAGAACTGGTGCAATTTCGATAAATATGCAGCAAGAAACAGAAGTTTTCGTCTTCCCCGCATCATTTGCTCAGCAGCGGCTTTGGTTCCTCAATCAATTAGCACCGGACAATCCTTTCTATAATGTCTCAACTGCGCTCCGCTTAACAGGTTCCCTCAACTTAAGATCCTTAGAGCAAACCTTCAACGAAATTGTGCAGCGGCACGAAACTTTACGCACCACATTTACGCTTTTGGAAGGGGAACTCGTACAAATTATTGCTCCCATTCTCACCGTATCCCTCCCCACAATCGACTTACAAAATCTCTCGCCAACTCAGCAGGAAACCGCAGCGCTGCAACTCGCAACCGATGCAGCGCAATGCCCTTTCGATTTAGCCGCCGGGCCGTTATTCAAAGTAACGCTGCTACAACTCAGTGAAACAGAACATATATTGTTGCTGAATTTACATCATATTGTGGCTGATGGTTGGTCGATTGGAGTGCTAATTCGAGAGCTGGGAACGCTCTACACAGCATTTGTAAAAAATGGGCGATCGCACTTACCAGCACTGCCCGTGCAGTACGCCGACTTTGCAGAATGGCAGCACCAATGGTTGCAGGGCGAAGTATTAGAAACCCAGTTAGCTTATTGGCGGCAGCAGTTAAATGGAATTACCGCACTCAATCTACCAACAGACAGGCAAAGACCGGCGGTTTCATCCTACCGAGGTGCAAAACAATTTATAATACTATCACCTGCTTTGAGCGAGCAGCTAAAGTCATTGAGCCAGCAAGAAAGCGCGACTTTATTTATCACTCTACTAGCCGCTTTTCAAACTTTGCTGTACCGCTATACAGGACAAGTAGATATTGCAGTAGGAACGCCGATCGCCAATCGCAACCTGAGCGAAATAGAAGCATTAATCGGTTTTTTTGTCAACAGTTTGGTGCTGCGTGCAGATTTATCAGGAAATCCAACTTTTCGGGAACTATTGCATCGGGTAAAAAACGTCGCAATGGCAGCCTACGCCCACCAAGATTTGCCCTTCGAGAAGTTGGTTGAGGAATTGCAGCCCGATCGCGAGTTGAGCCGCAACCCCCTATTTCAAGTTAGTTTCAGCCTGCAAAACACTCCTGTAGCAGCGCTAGAATTGCCGGGAATCGCTTCCGAGGCGATCGACTTTGACGCGGGAACCGCCAAGCTCGATTTAGAGTGCCACTTGTGGGAAAATGCAGGAAGTATTCAAGGGCAATTTGTCTACAGCACAGATTTATTTGATAGCGCCACAATTGCGCGCATGGCGGGACATTTCCAAACGCTGCTCGAAGCCATTGTTGCTAATCCCAAACAGCACCTCAGCGACTTGGCTTTGCTGACAGCGCCAGAATACCAGCAATTATTAATTGATTGGAATGACACTCAGAGAGATTATCCGCAAAACCAGTGTTTCCATCAGCTATTTGAAGAGCAAGTCGCGCGATCACCCCATGCTGTCGCCGCCGTCTTTGAAAACCAGCAGTTAACCTACCGCCAACTCAACAGCAAAGCCAACCAACTTGCACGTTACTTGCAGCAATTGGGAGCAGCACCAGAAGTTTTAGTGGGCCTTTGTGTAGAACGTTCCTTAGATGCGATCGTCGGATTGCTAGGCATTATCAAAGCAGGCGCAGCCTACCTGCCTTTAGATCCAACTTATCCTCAAGAGCGCCTTAACTTCATGTTAGAAGATGCTCAGGTGTCGATTTTGGTAACTCAGCAGCACTTAGCCCAAAACTTGACGCAGCCGGAAAATTACGGAGTTTTTTCAGTAGTTTGTTTGGACTCCAACAGAGAAATTATCGCCCGACAAAGCCCAGAAAATCTAACTACAAATATCCTACCAGAAAACCTAGCCTACGTCATTTACACATCTGGTTCAACCGGAAAACCCAAAGGCGTTTTAATCGAACATCGGGGACTCTACAACTTAGCCATAGCTCAAATAGAAGCTTTTAACTTAAACTCAAATCACCGCATTTTGCAATTCGCCTCCCTGAGTTTTGATGCCTCAATCTTTGAGATTGTCATGGCCTTGGGAAGCGGAGCAACACTTTACTGTGCCCAGAAAGAATCTTTGTTGCCAGGACAAACATTAATCCAATTTTTGCAGGACAATGCTATTACCCACGCTACCCTCCCGCCCTCCCTGCTAGCTGTCCTTCCAAACGCCGAACTTCCCGCACTGCAAACAATCATCTGTGCTGGCGAATCCTGTTCCCCGGATATTGTTAAACGCTGGGCTTCTGGGCGCAGATTTTTTAACGCTTACGGCCCTACAGAAGCGACAGTCTGGTCAAGTTTAGCCGAAATTGGCGAGTGCAAAAAACCGCCAATCGGCCGCCCAATTCCCAACACTCAACTCTATATTTTAGATAAAAATTTACAGCCTGTACCCGTTGGAATTCCCGGTGAATTGTACATCGGCGGCAGCGGATTGGCGCGAGGCTACCTGAACCGCCCCGAATTAACCGCCCAGCGATTTATTCCTAATCCCTTTAGCCCGAAAGCAGGAGAACGAATTTATAAAAGTGGTGACTTAGCTCGCTATTTTCCCGACGGCAATATTGAGTTTTTAGGCCGCACTGACGAACAGGTAAAAATTCGCGGTTATCGAATAGAATTGGGAGAAATTGAAGCGCTGCTGGTTCAGCATCCAGCAGTCAAAGAAACAGCGGCGGTTGCTGAAGAGGATTTGTCTGGCAACAAACGCCTAGTTGCTTATGTCGTCCCCAATCACAATCAGACGCTTAATCCCGGGGAAATACGCAATTTCCTCAAACAACAACTCCCCAATTACATGATTCCCAATGCCTTTGTGGCGATGGATTTTCTGCCCCTAACTCCCAATGGCAAAATTGACCGCCTGCGCCTACCTGCACCGGGCAATCTAATTAGCAATTCAATAGATCTAAGCTGCATTGCACCTCGCACGCCAACCGAATCAACCCTCGCCAAAATTTGGTCAGAAATCCTGAATGCCGAACTCGTTGGTATTCACGACAACTTCTTCGATTTGGGTGGAGATTCCCTGCTGGCAATCCGCCTAATCAATGAGATCAACCAGCAATTTCAGCGCGAGTTGCCGCTGTCTGCTCTTTTTTTAAATCCGACAATTGAAGGTTTAGCAGATTCGCTATCTTCAGAAACAAATTCTCTGGAATGGTCGCCTTTAGTTGCAATTAAGCCTCGCGGTAAAAATACCCCGTTCTTCTGCGTCCATCCCATCTTTGGCGTCGTGTTTCCTTATGTCGAGTTAGCATTTCAGCTAGGAAAAAATCAACCGTTTTACGGGCTGCAACCAAAGGGTATTGACGGCGAAAGTTCTCCGTTAACTAGCATAAAAGACATGGCGGCTGACTACATCGCAGCCTTGCGTACAGTTCAACCAAAAGGGCCTTATTTTTTAGGAGGCTGGTCTTTTGGAGGTTTGGTTGCTTTTGAGATGGCTCAACAGTTGCTTGCAGCGGGGGATGAAGTGGCTTTACTTGCTGTGCTGGATAGTTTAGCGCCGGTTTCTGCTAACAAACCTTCTTTTTGGGACGGTTGCAAGTTTATTCTGACTACTGTTTCGCGCTCTATCTGGCCTTTTGTAGTAGATTATTTTCGCTTGGTGGCTGCTGCGGAAAATGTTCAAAGTGGCGGTATTGCTGCGCGATTTCCGAAATTAAATAAGATGCTTAATTTGGCCGCTAATTTTTTGCATCGCTGGAATTGGAAACAGGCCGTTATGGTTAGCATCTTATCTCGGGAGTCAAAAGAAAGAAGCTGGCGCGAGCTGGCAATTCCCTCGATGTTTACTGTATTTCAGGCTAACAGTCAAGCAACTCTCGGCTATGTACCGAAAATTTATCCGCAGCGAATTACTCTGTTTAGATCGACGGAACAGCTAAGCACGAGCCATCAAGATCCGACTCTTGGCTGGAGCGAATTAACCACCCAAAAAGTAGAGGTAATTAGAGTTCCAGGAAATCATCTTACTATGTTGAGAAAGCCCTGTGTTGAGGTGCTGGCCAGACAGCTAAACCTTTGCTTGAAACAGAAATTAAGTGATTGAGCGGCCGTTGGGCGCGATCGATCGAATTGCGTTCATCTGGCTAAAATCCATTGGGCGATGCTGAAAATGCTAGCACCCAAAGCGGCTGCGATCGGAATTGTCACCAGCCAAGCCGAACCAATTGACAGCAAAGTTTTCCAGCGTACTGTTTTCCAAGCTTTGATCAGTCCGACTCCGACAACTGCACCGACTAAAGCGTGGGATGTGGAAACTGGCAAACCGAAGCGGGATGCTAGCAAGACTGTGGTGGCTGTGGCTAATTCCGCGCAAAATCCGCCGCTTGGTTGGAGTTCGATGATCTTTTCGCCGACTGTGGCTATTACATTTTTGCCCCAGATGGCTAAACCGATGACTATTCCTGCGCCTCCGACGACTAAAATCCACAGGGGGACGCTGAAATCGTCTGAGGGAAAGGAACCTGTGCGCCGGATGTAGGCGATCGCAGCTAGGGGAGCAACTGCATTTCCTACGTCGTTGGAACCGTGGGAAAATGCTACAAAACAGGCGCTCAAGACTTGAAATCTCGCCATTTGTTGCTCGATGAGAGAGTGGCCCAGTTTCGGAGTTTCGGAGGGGGGGAGAGTGGGAGGGGGGGAGAGTGGGAGAGTGGGAGAGTTTGTGTTTGTACTTCTTCCTTCTTCCTTCTTCCTTCTTCCTTCTTCCTTCTTCCTTCTTTCTTCTTCCTTCTCAACTGATTCTAATTTTTTCCAGCTATTGAGTGTGAGGCCGATCGCCCCAATACTCCCGATGCCAATGACAATATCGTGAATGGGAAGATTCCAGCCCAGTCGATCGTACACAAAGGCGATCGCCCCTGTCTGCACCAAAGCGACATCGACAACAGACGGCAGTACAATTATGCCAAATACGCTCAGCATTCCTGCACTCAGCCAAGGTATCCACTCGCGCAGTTGAAATAGAGGATCTGGCCGATCGAGAATCCAATACTTCACCCCACTGTAAAATAGCGCGGCTAAAGCACCGCTGGCGATCGGTGTCGCCACCCAAGTTAGGGAGATGGTGCCGATGGTTCGCCAATCAACTGCATTAATTCCGGCTGCAACACAGCTAAAACCCGCGATCGCGCCCACCACTGCATGAGATGAAGAAACCGGCAAACCTCGACTGGTAGCGATTTGCAGCCAGATCCCGCAAGCTATCAGCACTGACACCATCCCGATTAAAAATACTTGCGGTTTGGCCGCAAACACTTCTGCATTCACAACTCCTGTTGCGAGAGTTTCGGAAACTCCTTGCCCGAACAGCACTGCGCCGGAAAATTCCAGTATGCCTGCAACAATTATTGCCTGCCACAGCGTTAGGGCCTTCGAGCCTACGGATGTCCCCATCGAGTTAGCGACATCGTTTGCCCCCAAGTTGGCGGCGACGTAGAATGCCAGTGCAGCCATCGCGCCCAATTGCAGAAATACGACCCCAGAGGTATCTAACATAAAATTTTTTGACATAAAACGGGCATTTCGATATATGATAAGGGATTGTGAGTTTTGGTAAATCCCATGAAAGGCGCAGAAATAATCCGTTCGATCGAGACGGCAGAAATAAATAGAGTCAAGCAAGAACTTAATAAACAACTCCCCGAAATTTACGTGGGCGACACAGTTCGAGTCGGCGTGAAAATTAAAGAGGGCAGCAAAGAACGGGTTCAGCCCTACGAAGGGACTGTGATTGCCATGCGTAACGGCGGGATTAATGAAACAATCACCGTCCGCCGGGTGTTTCAGGGCGTCGGAGTGGAACGGGTGTTTTTGATTCACTCGCCCCGCATAGCCACCGTCCAAGTGATGCGCCGCGGGAAAGTCCGCAGAGCAAAACTGTACTACCTGCGCGATCGGGTGGGCAAAGCTACCCGCGTCAAACAGCGGTTCGATCGCTCCCTGTAGGAATGCACCCAGCTTCCTATTGGGAAATGGTTCATGGGAAATTGAGAAATTTCAAAAAAAAGTTTCCCATTTACGAGCGCACTGTGTTAAAATAGCAATCTAGAGGTTAAGCGAATTTCAGCAACCTCACCTGTGCGCTCTTAGTTCAGTTGGTAGAACGCAGGTCTCCAAAACCTGATGTCGGGGGTTCAAGTCCTCCAGGGCGCGCTGAATCACCAAACTTTAAATTCTGCCCGAAAGCGCCCGGATTATTGGCTGGCAACAGTCAAAACCGCAAACTTTCGGGTAGAATTAGTTTTTGTGGGCGGTTCGCAAAAAATGCCATCAACAAATGCTCGGTGTGGCTTTTCGATCGTCGGTTTCGGCGATCGGCTGTTACACAGTTGATAGGTTGGGCTTGTAAAAAAGTGGTGGCTTTGGATTTGAGATTTAGGACTTGGGCGTAAGTGGTTAGTGTCAAAAAATCTGAGAGCCGCGAGCCACTCACACCATCTAAAATCTAAAATCTAAAATCTAAAATCGCAAGGGGGATTCAATCGTGGCGAAAAAAGACGAAGCTCAAGAAAGTCAAGAAATAACGGCGTCTGGGTTTAACCCTACGGGTTTTTTTAAGGAAACGAAAGAAGAACTCGACAAAGTGGTTTGGCCGAGCCGGCAGCAGCTAATCAGCGAGTCTTTGGCCGTGCTTTTGATGGTAATCCTCTCAGCAAGTCTGATCTATTTTGTGGATAATTTCTTTAACTGGGGCGCGGGAAAGGTGTTTGGGCCATGACTTTTGCATCAGAAGAATCTGAGTATTCCACAGAAGCGACGGGACAGGCAGCATCGCCAGATGTGCCGGAGATTGATGCTCGCTGGTATGCTGTTCAAGTTGCCTCTGGCTGCGAAAAGCGGGTGAAGGCAAACTTGCAGCAGCGGATTCAAACTTTGGATGTTGCCGATCGCATCGTTCAAGTCGAAATTCCGCAAACTCCGGCAATCAAAGTCGGCAAAGACGGTTCCAGGCGGCAGTCAGATGAAAAAATCTTTCCCGGCTACGTACTCATCCGTATGTTTATGGACGAGGATACGTGGCAGGTGATCAAGAATACCCCGAATGTAATTAATTTTGTCGGGGCAGAGCAGAAACGCCGCTACGGGCGCGGCAGGGGTCACGTCAAACCGCTACCTCTGAGTCATTCGGAAGTAGAACGGATCTTCAGAAACGCTCAGGAATCAGAACCAGTTGTCAAAGTATCGATGTCTGCTGGAGACCACGTTGTGGTACTTTCCGGGCCATTTAAGGATTTTGAAGGTGATGTGATTGAAGTTAGCCCGGAACGAAACAAGCTCAAAGTTTTACTCTCGATTTTTGGGCGCGATACGCCTGTAGAATTGGAGTTCAATCAGGTTCAGAAACAGAACTAACTAATGGCAAAGAAAGTTGTTGCAGTAATTAAGTTGGCGATTACGGCGGGAAAAGCCAACCCAGCTCCTCCGATCGGCCCAGCCCTGGGTCAGCACGGCGTCAATATTATGATGTTTTGCAAGGAGTACAATGCTAGAACCGCAGACCAAGCAGGTCTGGTGGTTCCGGTAGAAATTTCGGTTTTTGAAGACCGCAGTTTTACGTTTATTCTCAAAACTCCGCCGGCGTCGGTTTTGATTCAAAAAGCCGCTGGCATTGCTAAGGGTTCGGGAGAACCTAACCGCAAGCAAGTAGGGTCGATTACACAGGCTCAGTTACGAGAAATCGCTGAAACCAAAATGCCTGACCTCAATGCTAATGATGTTGACGCTGCAATGAAAATTGTGGCAGGAACGGCTAAAAATATGGGCGTGGCGATCGCGGATTAAAGTCAGTTGATAGTTGGCAGTTGTCAGTTGATAGTTGATAGTTGGCAGTTGTCAGTAATTCCTGATTGTGAAGGTAAAATCTTCAATCCAAAATCCAAAATCCAAAATCGATCGATTCAGGGGGAGAAGCAAAGCTTCGCTAAGAATCGAACCGAACAAATTTTAGAGATCGGATTGGCTGATAAGTTCAATCTAAAATCTAAAATCTAAAATCTAAAATCGACTGACCCCAGGAGATAACAATGGCAAAGAAAGTATCCCGAAGACTGCAAGAACTTCAAAAGAAAGTTGAAGAGAGACCTTACCTACCGCTGGAAGCTCTGCAACTTTTGAAAGAAACAGCAACCGCTAAGTTTGGCGAATCTGCTGAAGCTCACATCCGTTTGGGAATTGACCCGAAATATACTGACCAGCAGTTGCGGACAACTGTATCGCTACCAAAAGGCACTGGTCAAGTAGTCAGAATTGCGGTGATTGCTAAGGGCGAAAAAGTTAAAGAAGCTCTGAATGCCGGCGCGGATATTGCTGGTTCTGAAGAGTTGATCGATGAAATTCAGAAGGGCATGATGGACTTCGATTGCCTGATTGCTACCCCAGACGTGATGCCGTTGGTGGCAAAATTGGGCCGGTTGTTGGGCCCGCGCGGTTTGATGCCTTCTCCGAAAGGCGGCACGGTGACGACTGACATTGCTCAGGCGATCAACGAGTTTAAAGGTGGTAAACTAGAATTCCGTGCCGATCGAACTGGCATCGTTCATGTTATGTTTGGCAAGGCAGCTTTCTCAGCGGAAGATTTGCTGGTCAACCTTCATGCTTTGCAAGAAACTGTTGACCGCAACCGTCCTTCTGGTGCTAAAGGTCGCTACTGGCGCAGTTTGTACGTATCCGCAACAATGGGCCCGTCGATCGAAGTCGATATCAGTGCTCTGCGCGATACCAAACTTGATGCTGCGTAGAAAGAATTAAGCAGAAGGCAGAAGGTAAAAGACAGCTTCGGCTGTCTGTGTAAATCTCTGACAAGACTTACGCCAGACCCTTGCTAATGTCTGCCTTCTGATGATAGCCTAATCAAAAATCAATAAGCTGAAGACCGCAGGTGCCGATCGCTTAATTTCCTGCCGAGGCTGAAGAAATAAAAACTCAAGACTCAAAGATTAGAAATTTTCTATTTTTAATTCTGACTTGTTAATTTTTAATTCTCTGCCCCGGCTCGAAGGTCGGGGTTTTTGACGGGCAGTTTTCGATCCTAAAAGGAGGTGAAATAAGTATGGGCAAAACTTTAGCAGTAAAAAATGAGATTATTGCAGACCTCAAGCAAACCTTGAGCGAATCTCAACTGGCGATCGTGATTGATTACACGGGCTTAACTGTTGGTGAAATCACAGATTTGCGGCGGCGTTTGCGTCCGAAAGGCAGCAGTTGCCAAGTGGCAAAAAACACGCTGATGCGAATTGCGGTTGAAGGCAACGAAACCTGGCAGCCGATACAGGAATTACTGACGGGTACGTCGGCGTTTCTGTTCGTGCAAGAAGATATTGGCGGCGCGATTAAAGCTTACCAAGAATTCCAAAAAGTCTCTAAGAAGACTGAACTTCGCGGCGGCGTGATGGAAGGACGGGTACTGAAAGAAGCTGATGTTAAAGCATTAGCCGATCTGCCGTCGAAAGAACAACTCATGGCTCAAATTGCTGGCGCTATCAACGGTGTCGCAACCAAGTTGGCTGTGGGTATCAATCAAGTTCCTACTTCGATCGCTCGCGGTCTTAAAGCTTATGCTGAAAAAGACGGCGGTTCAGCAGAAGTAGCAGCAGAAGCACAACCAGAAGCAGAACCAGAAGCGCAACCAGAAGCAGAAGCAGAAAGCGCATCTGTGTAAGTCATTAGTAATTAGTCATTAGTCCTCAGTCATTAGTATTTAGCAATAGATAGAAAACTGGAGACAAAAAACTAATGATGAATGACCAAATCTCAAATCCCAAATCCCAAATCTACAATCGAACTAGGAGTTCAAAAAATGTCTACTGCAACTGACGAAATCTTGGATAAACTTAAGTCTCTGACTTTGCTCGAAGCTTCTGAATTGGTCAAGCAAATTGAAGAAGCTTTCGGCGTCAGCGCTGCTGCTCCTGTAGGCGGCATGATGATGATGGGGGGCGGCGCTGCGGCCCCTGCTGAAGAAGTAGAAGTACAAACTGAGTTCAGCGTGATTCTTGAAGAAGTTCCTGCTGACAAGAAAATCGCAATTCTGAAGGAAGTCCGGGCGATTACCGGTCTGGGTCTGAAGGAAGCGAAAGATTTGGTAGAAGCCGCACCGAAGGCAGTTAAGGAAGCTATTGCTAAGGAAGCTGCTGAAGAACTGAAGAAACAGCTTGAAGCTGTGGGCGCAAAGATTTCTATCAAGTAGTTAGAGAATGTAGTTGATATCAATTCCGGCGAAACCGGAATGATGGTTGACTGTTGACTGTTGACTGTTGACTGTTCCCTAAATTTAATCGCGCGATAGTTACATCTCTCGCGCGATTAATTATTTTTTGCGTAGGGAAACGGCATTGCCGTGTCCTCTTAGGATCGTGGATTAAATAACTTCCGTAGGTTGGGCCCGTGGCACGAACCCTCCGTTTCACTCCGCCCAACAATCAAGCGTGGGGTTGGGTTTCGTTTCTCAACCCAACCTACAAAAAATGCAAGTTATTTAATTCTCATTCCTTAGATTTTAGAGGCGGCTTCCATTTGCCGCACTACTGTTAAAGCAGAATAGGAAACGCCGGCCGTTCCTTCTCCGGGATGGGTGGAGTCGCCCACTAACCACAAGTTTTTAATTGGTGTGCGGTTGGCAAATCCGAAGGGGCCGAAGGTTGGTATTCGCTGCCCGATACCACCCACAACGCCTCTATCTCTCGCTGTGTAGCGGGCAAAGGTGCGGGGTGTCGCGGCTTCTTGATGTACGATCGCCCCTGCTGTTAAATTGAAATATTCGCTCAAACGGGCGATCGCCCCTACCGTATATTTTTGCTTCAACCCTTCATAATCCGTACAATTCCACCACATTCGAGTATCGGTAAATGAGGAAGCTATCACCGTCGCCATACCTTTTGGTGCTCGGCCATCACCCGGATGGCTGACAGAAACAAATAATGAATTATTCTCCCCAATCTCGCCTTCGTAATCGTAGAGAAACTGAAGGTGGGGCGGACAATTTTCTGGAATGGCGCTTTCATTCACTCCCAAATATATGACAAATGCACCGGATGCGGGCGGCAATTTATCGACTCGATATTTGTAGCCTGCCATTTGATTTGGGAGTGGGTTTTTTGTCTCTGAACTGTCTGATTTAACGGATAAATTATCTGTTAAATTACCGAAAATAGGCTCCCTTGACATCAATTTTACTAGATTTTGCGCGGTCACGTTGGCAACAATGCGATCGGCAGTTTCTGTCCAAACTTCGCCTGTTTTTTGATTGCGAATCACTGTACCGGTTGCTTTGCCGTTTGCTGTGACAATACTTTCAACTGTGTGACGGAGTAAGACTTTGCCGCCGTAGAGTTCGATCGCGCTTACGAGTCGATCGCTCAACACCTGCATACTTCCTTGTAAATGATACAATCCCTGCGGCTCTTGGGAAACTCCTAAAGCCGTCGCCGCGTACAGCAACGCCGTTTCTTCAGTATCGACTTGAGAATACAATTTTAACTGCAAATCCAGAAAAGTTTTCAAGCGCAAATTGTCCCCCAACCCGCACAAGCGCAAAGCATCACCCACCGTCATAAAAGTGAAAGGCAAAGTAATTAAAGTATCGGGGCGAACTGCTTGAATTAATTGCCAGAAATCCCAGAAGTTTCTGGGCGGTAAAACTGGATCGCGCCCTTGAAAGTTCCAGCTAGCTTTGAACAATGCAGATAATAATTGCCAAAAAGGTTCGCTTCCGGGAAACTGCCGCTGCCTTTCTTTCTGCCACTTTTGCGGATCTCGCCACACGCTAATCGGCGCGGTTTCTCCCGGCAAAAACACCGCACAAGCGGGATCGCAGGGTGTGGCTGCGGGGAGTTCTATGTCTAATTCTGAAAAAATTCGGTGGTGAATGCCTCCGGGTTCCAATCCTGCAACCTGCGTGGCGCCGACATCGAAGGTAAAGCCTTTGCGCTTGAAGGTGGAAGCGCATCCGCCGGGGACGATCGCCTGGTCTAAGACTAGCACTTTGTATCCTCTGCGGGCTAGCAGGGCGGCTGCTGTGATCCCGCCGATTCCGCCTCCAATTACCGTGACGCGGCCCTTAGTGTCTGCTGGACTGGGTTTGCCAAAAGGGGTGCGATCGGCTGTCATAATTTATTTATTGTAATATTTCTTAATATTATGCTCATATTTTGCAATAAAAAGCTCTTGTAGCGACAGGTTGAAATCTATCGCTACAAGAGGAAGGAGTCCTAGTTTAGAGGACGTTTTAGGGGTAAAGTGCTCCGGGCGCACCCGGAGCGTTAGACAGTGCCGTGCTGATGAGAGAATCAGGAACGGCGCCACTTGTTGAGATAAGCTTCGCCAATCCCAGCCACAGCCTGCATTTGACCTAGCTGTTCCCGTAAAGCTTTGATGGTTCTTAGCTGTTCTTGAGACTGTTGCTGCAAAGCCTCGTAATTTCGCTGTTTCGAGGCACTCTGGCTCAATTGATTTTCCAGAGATTGCAACTTGGTCAGTTGAAGTTGGAAGTCGCCGATCGCACTTGACTTTTCTGCTAACTGGTGCTGCAAAGATTCGTAACTCGACTGCGACACGGTTTGCTGCAATTGCTGTGCCAAATTTTGCTTTTCGGTAGCTAATTGCTGCTGCAAAGATTCGATCGAACTTTCTCTTTCTGCTAACTGGTGCTGCAAAGATTCGTAACTTGACTTCGATACGGTTTGCTGCAACTCTGTTGGCAATTGATCTTCGAGATTTTGCTTTTCGGTAGCTAACTGCTGCTGCAAAGATTCCAGAGCACTCGACTTTTCTGATAGTTGCTGCTGAAACTCGTGTTCCCGGTGTTCTGTTTCGGCTAATTGCTGCTGCAAAGAAGCGATCGAACTTTCGCATTCGCTCAACTGCTGCTGCAAACTTTCGTAACTTGACTTCGGTACAGTTTCCTGCAATTGGCTTTCTAAATTTTGCTTTTCGGTAGCTAATTGCTGCTGCAAAGAAGCGATCGAACTTTCGCGTTCGCTCAACTG